>PMKG01000415.1:0-1833 GCA_003157675.1 Acidobacteriota bacterium | reverse complement strand
TTCACGCGCGCCGACGACAGGTTCAGCTCGGCGTCCTGCACCTCGAGCCGCGTCTTCACGCCGAGCTCGAACCCCTTCTCGGCCAGGAACAGGAGCCGCTCGGCCTGCGCCACCGTGCCGCTGACGGCCTTCACGATCTCCGACGACTCGCGGACCGCGTCCACGGCCGCGCGCACGGCGACCGAGATGCCCTCGCGCAGCTTCTTGTCATCGAGGTCCGCGCGCGCAAGGTCCGTCTGCGCCTGCGCCACCTGGCCCTTGGTCCGCCAGCCGTCGAACAGCGGCACCGAAGCGTAGACGCCGGCGTTCCAGAGGTAGCCGCTTGAGGAGACCGACGGCAGGCCGATGCGGCCCATGCCCCAGGCGGCCGAGAAGTCGACTCTCGGTTTGCTCGCGGCCTTGGCGATCGTCACCAACTCCTTGTAGACGCCGCGCGTGTTGTCCTGCTCGGCCAGCTCGGGCCGGTTGGCGAGCGCACGCGCCAGCACCGCCTCGTAGGTCGGCACCGCGTCGATCGGGACGCCGAGCGCGCCGGTCACATCGATCTCCCCCGTCTCGGCGAGCAGGAAAGCGAGTTGCATCCGGGCCACCCGCACCGCGTTCTCCCCGCGGATCACCGTCGGCCGGGCGTTCTCGACGGCCACCTGCGCGGCGAGCACGTCGTAATCGGTGGCCGTGCCCGCCGACTGCCGCTTCGTGGTCTCGTCCAGATGCCGCTGTTTCTGCGCCAGGTCCTCCGCGGCGATAGTCGCCAGCTCCCTCGCCACGAGCACGTTGCAGTAGGCCGTCGTCACGTCGCGCGTGACCGCCTGGCGGAACTGCCGGAGCTGCTGGTCGGCGAGGCCGAAGCCCAGCCTGGCGGCACGGATCGCGGCGCCGACCTGGCCCCAGGTGAAGATTACCTGGCTGACTTTCACCTGTCCGGTCAGCGCATCCTGGCGCCCGCTGAAGATCTCGGCGAGGTCCGCGCCGGTCCCCGACGACGAACCGCCCGATGATCCGCCCGACGAACTGCCCGACGTGAACAGGTTGAACAGGTCCTTCTGCCGGTTGTCGAAGTTGCGGACGAACGAGCCAGAGGCGGAGACCTGCGGGAGCGCGTTCGCGCGCTCCTCGAGGTACTTGCCCTGCACCCACTTCTGGTACTCGATCGCCTTCTGGATATCGCGGTTGTGCGACGCGGCGATGGCCAGCGCCTCGTCCAGCGTCAGCACCTTCACCGCGCCCGGCTCCCCGGCCTGCGAGGCCGCCTGCCCGGTCGCCTGGTCGATCGACGCCACGAGCGACGCGCGGGCGGCCGACTGCGCCGACGAGGTTGCCGACTGGCCTCCGAGCAGGACCGCGACGAGCAGCCCGACGGCCGCCGCCCGGGCGTGCCGTGCCCCCTTCCCGCGGAGCCACTGCGAGAGGTCGTCCAGGATCGTGTAGACCACCGGCACGACGATCAGCGTCAGCATCGTCGACGTGATGAGGCCGCCGACGACGGCCCGCGCCATCGGCGCGCGCATCTCCGCGCCTTCGCCAAGCGCGAAGAAGAGCGGCAGCATGCCGAAGATCATCGCCGAGGTGGTCATCATGATCGGCCTGAGCCGCGTCCGGCCGGCCGTGATGAGCGCCGTCCGTCGGTCCATGCCGCGGGATCTGAGCACCTTGGTGAAGTCGATGAGCAAGATGGCGTTCTTGGTGACGAGCCCCATCAGCATGATGAGCCCTATGAGCGACATGATGTTGATCGTGTCGCCGGTCAGCAGCAGCGTGCCCGCCATCCCGACAATCGACAGCGGGAGCGACAGCATGATCGACAGCGGGTCGATGAACGACTCGAACTGCGCC
>PMKG01000257.1 GCA_003157675.1 Acidobacteriota bacterium | reverse complement strand
CGGCACAGCGCCGAGAGTCGTGCAGGTGACGGCCGCGGCTGCCCCGGCCGCGTCGCGCGGCCAGGACGTCGTCCTGCTGGACCTCCGCACCGGGCGCTACCAGTCGCTCGGCAACGTGGCCGACATCGCCTTCAACCGCTCCGGCGAACTGCTCGCCTACACGGTGGATGCCGCCGTAAAGGACGTGAACGGTGTGTTCGTCTTCGACACGCGAAGCGGGCGGACCACGGTCTTCGACAACGACGCGAAGAGCTACAACCGGCTCGCCTGGAACGACGAGGGCAGCGCGCTCGCGGTCCTTCGAGGCAGCGACGTCGAGAAGATGCGGGAGAAGGACAACGTGCTGCTCGCGTTCCCCGACGTGGCGGCGGCGATCATGGACGGCGCGGCCGCTCCCACGCCGGCCGTGCTCGATCCCGCGAAGGCGGACGGCTTCCCGAAGGACTGGGTCGTCAGCGACCGGGCACCGCTCGCGTGGAGCGACGACAACAAGCGCGTCTTCTTCGGCATGAAGGAGCAGGCGGCCACACCGGACACCACGCGCAGGACGACCGACGAAGCGGCCGACGTGGACGTGTGGAACACGGCCGACGACCGGGTGCAGCCTCTCCAGATGATCCGCGCGAATCAGGACCGCAACTTCACGTTCCGCCAGGCCTTCGACGTCTCGGCGAAACGCTTCGTCAAGCTGGCCGACGAATCGATGAGAGACCTCGAGGTGGCGACGGACGGCAAGTGGGCGGTCGGGCGCGATGCGCGCCCCTACCTCCGCGATGAGAAGCAGCTCCCGGCCGCCGATTTCTACCGCGTCAACACGTCCACCGGCGAGCGGACGCTCATCGTGAAGGGCCAGCTGACCGGAGGCCACGTCTTCGGCATCTCGCCCCAGGGCACGCACTTCCTCTACTGGAAGGGCAGCAAGTTCCAGGCCTACGACCTCAACGCGGGCACCACCCGGACGCTCGGCGGCGTCAACCCGGTGAGCTTCATCGACGTGGAGTACGACCACCCGGGGACCAAGCCGTCGTACGGCATCGCCGGCTACACGAGCGACGGCAAGGCCGTCATTGTCAACCACCAGTACGACCTTTGGCTGTTCCCACTCGACGGCTCCGCGCCGAGCAATCTCACCGGCGGCCTCGGCACGAAGAACGAGATCAGGTTCCGCCTCATTCGGACCGCGCCGCTCGACCCGACCGAGCCTCGCGCGGCGAGGGCCCGCGGGACGTTCGATCTTGCCAAGCCCGTCACGCTGTCGGCCTACGGGCAGTGGACCAAGAAGGACGGGTTCTACGAGCTCTCCGGCGGGCAGATGAAGGAGCTGGTGTACGAGGACGCCGAGTTCAGCACGCCCGTGAAGGCGCGCAAGGCGGACCGGTTCCTCTTCACGCGCCAGACGTTCGTCGAGTTCCCCGACCTGCGCGTCTCGGGCCCGGGCTTCGTCGACTCGAAGAAGATCACCGACGCCAACCCGCAGCAGAAGGACTACCTGTGGGGCCACCGCGTGCTGTTCGACTTCAAGAACAAGGACGGGGTGCGGCTGCAGGGGATCCTCGCCGTCCCGGACGACTACACGCCGGGCGAGAAGCGGCCGATGATCGTGACCTTCTACGAGAAGAACTCGCAGAACATGCACGTCTACACGCCGCCGGTCTATATGGTCAGCATGGGCCGGATGCCCACCCAGGCCGTCAGCGACGGCTACCTCACGATGATGCCGGACGTCCATTTCCGCACCGGCTCGTCGCACAGCGACATGCTCGAATGCGTCGAGGCCGGCACGCGCAAGGTGATCGAGATGGGCTACGCCGACCCGAAGCGGATCGGCGTCATCGGCCATAGCTACGGCGGCGAGGGCGTGGCCTACATCGGGACGATGTCGAAGATGTTCGCGGCGATTGGCATGGGCGCGGGCGTCGTCGATCTCGCCAACGACTTCAACATGAACTGGGGCTGGACGTACGCGGCGCCGGGAGGCAGCGGCGATACGGCGTTTCAGTACTACCTCTACGACCAGGGACGCTGGGGCTTCTCGCCGTGGGACCAGCCCGACCGGTATCACAACGAGTCGGCGCTGACGTGGGCGCCGAAGGCGACCTCGCCGTTCCTGATCATGCACGGGACGTCCGACCCGACGGTCGGGTTCGTCAACGGCCTCGCCTTCTACAACGCCCTTCGCTACAACGGGAAGAAGGCCGTGCTGCTGGCGTACCCGGGCGAGGGACACCACCTCGGCGGGCTCGCGAACCAGAAGGACCTGACGGTCCGGTTCTTCGAGTTCTTCGATCACTACCTGAAGGGCGCNNGGGCGCGCCGGCGCCGAAGTGGCTCGAGGAGGGCGTGCCGTTCCTCAAGAAGGACGCGGCCAGGGAGCCGGCGAAGTAAGGCGGAACCACCTTCCCGGGCGCGGTGTCCAACGCGCCAGGGTCGAGATGTTCGAGGACCGACGCCCGGCGGAGCACTCCTCCGCCGGGCGTCGCCGCACACGGCCTCCTCCAGAACCTTCCAGGCTCCCTTCGCTTCACCGGCCCCCGTGTTGCCGCCCGCCGGCCAAAGCGCGCCGCCAGCCGCGCCGTGG
>PMKG01000318.1 GCA_003157675.1 Acidobacteriota bacterium | reverse complement strand
CGGCTGGGTTCGACGGCGGAAGGTCCGAAGTGTAGTCGCCCCATACCGTGTCGACGTTGTTGTAGTCCCAATACTCTCCGCCCCCACCAGTTCCGCCCTTGACCGCGTAGTTCTGGTTGACACCGACGGTGCCGTCGGAGATGTCAAAGTCGAAGAAGTTGGTCACGACGTTGAAGGTGCCAGTCCCGCCGGGCGCTGGAACGGTGAACTGAAACGACACCGGTAGGCCGAAGCCGTTTGGCGCAATTGGCAGAGTCGTCGGCTGCAGGCTGTACGTCCAGTCCGACGACGGCCCGGCGCAGTTGCCCGACACCGTCGAGCACCACGACAGTTCCCACTGGTTCAGGGCAATGGTGTCCGCCGATGCCTTTGGCACTCCGACGCCCAGCACCAGCAGGGCGCACAGAACAAGAACAAGTTTCCTCATACTGAGTCTTCCTCCCATCGAGGATGGCTGGCCGAAAAATGACCTCGTGGACCTGGCCCGCACAACAGCGCAGGACGGCCGTCCCCTGCACGTCGGCGCCGTAGGCGATGCGCGCTCGGTCCAATACATGCCACTGGGCCTCGCGTATCTGGTAGCGATGTTCCGAAGTTGACGACGCCGACTCGCGCGGAAGGAATCGACCGGGCGATGAACGGGGGCGGTCATATCCGTTGATCCGCCCCAGTCATCAACCCCAAACTCTGCGAACTCTATAGCAATACGCGCGCCACAAGCTCATGGTTGGAACCCTGCTGCTAAGCTATTGAGCTACATTGTTTTATTGACAATCGAGTGCGTCTGTTCCCAATGAAAGTCTCCTTTATGGGCGACTTATGTCCGTAATTTCGACCTCTGGAGTCCTTTCCGCCGGTCCTCCAGGCACCCGAACGTTGGCCACCTCTACAGCACACTCCTGGAAGTGTCGATGGAGACTGCGTAGAGAGAGGACTCATGCTTCTTCATCGGAATGTCTGCCTCAGTGCCGCGTCGGTCGTCACGACTCTTGGGCTCAGCATAGGCGCCGTTGCACTCTGTTGCGCGAGCGCCTACGCGCAGGTCGTGAACCCGGCCACCGGCCAGGTCCAGCAGCAACAGCCGCCTCCGACGACGACCGACACGCATCTGCGCAGCTTCGAGTTGCCGCCGATACTGGTAGTCGGCCAGGCGCCCCTCAAGGAAGAAGACCTTGTCGGCACCTACGAGCAGCCGCGCTGGACGGCCGCCCGTCGCTTCGGCGAGACGCGCGTCTACGTCGTCCCGCAGGGCACGGTGGAATTCGAGTACTGGCTCATGCCCGAGCGCGACGGCGACGGGGTGACCGAGACGACGACCCAGTACGAAGTCGAGTTCGGCCTGCCGCATCGCATGCAGCTCGACCTGTACGCGGTCGGGCATCAGACCGGCAGTGACGGCCCTTTCGGCGTCGACGGCCAGAAGGTCGAACTGCGCTATGCGTTCGCCGACTGGAACAGGATCTGGGGCAACCCCACGCTCTACATGGAGTGGGAGGACAACAGCAACGCGCCGCCGCACTTCGAGGGCAAGCTGCTGCTCGGCGGGCAGATCACGTCGCGCTGGCACTGGGGGAGCAACCTGGTGTGGGAGCATGAGCTGAGCGGCGAGAAGGAGAACTCGAACGAATGGACGACCGGCGTCAGCTACACGGTCACCGACACGAAGGTGTCCGTGGGGATCGAGAGCAAGCTGGCGCTCGTCAACCACGAATCGGCGCCGGGCGTGCGGACGCCGTTTAGCACCGAGTTCTCGATCGGACCGAGCATCCAGTGGCGACCGCTGCCGCAGGCGCATCTCGATGTGGCCCCACTCATCGGCGTGACCGACGCGGCGCCTCGCGTGAAGCTCTTCATCGTCTTCGGATGGGAGTTCTGATCCGATCCGCGTCGTCGTCCGCTACCGTGCCCCGGAGAGCGCGGAGACCCGGTGGACCTCGGCGGGTGTCGGAGCAGATCGCCGCGCCGGGGTTCGAGAGGCGGGAGTAGGCTTCGCCGGGCGTATACTGGCGTCAGAGGTGAACCCTTGAGATGGCCGGTTTCATCGCTCCAGCGCGCCAGGTTCCGCGGCCGATAGAGTGAGATGAACTGAGGTGATGTCGTGAGACAGCTGGTTAGGTGGGCGCTAGTCGCCGCGTCATTGGCCGTCGCGGTCCCAGCTTGGGCCGGCGAGGTGAAACTGTCGTTCTCGAACGGCCGGGTCACGCTTGTCGCCACCGATGCATCACCGAGGGAGATTCTCACCGAGTGGGCGCGTCTCGGGCAGGTCCGCGTCACGAACCTCGACCGACTCGCCGGCGTGCCAGTGACGCTACAGATGACCGACGAGCCCGAGGCCAGGGCGCTCGAGACGATCCTTCGCGGGACGGCTGGGTATGTCGCGGCCCCGCGGCTCGAGCTGGCCCCGATGGTCTCGCATTACGACCGGATCCTGCTGCTGTCCGGAACGGCGCCCGCCATCACCGCGGCTGCCGCATCACCTCAGCCGTCGGCAAACACCGGCATCGCGCGTGGTCGGGGCGGCCAGCCGTCGTTCGGCGTACCCGATGACGACGGGTCCGGACCGTCGGACGGCACGGCTCCGCCGGGAATCGCCCGGCGGTCGGGCCCGTACCGCCCTGGAATGCCAGCCGGGCAAGGCCCGCAGTCGTTTGTAGTGGCGGAACCAGTGATGAACGACGACATGCCGCAACAGGCCGCTCCGCTGCCGACGTCATCTCGGGTGCCCGGAGTGTCCGTGGGATCATCGAGCCAAACGAGTGGAACCGGCGCCCGACCCGGCGAGTTCGTGGGTCCGGACCTCATGTCCACTTGGAGCAAGTACGGGTCTGGTCCGCAAGGGCAGGCGCCGGCAGTCAACCCGGGGACAACCCCTTACGGTCTGCCGAGTCCCGCGACGAAGCCTCCGGCCCAGACGCCCGCGGGACCGATCAAGGTTCCTGAGTAAGGGTGGATTCCACCCATTTCCGGACATCCTCTTCCGCCACCTGGCGAGAGCGCACGGGCGGCTTCCGCGGCGCCCCGTCTACGACTCCCCCGACTCCTCGTCGCCCCCGGTCCCGGCGCCGTTCTCGCCGCGACGGCGGCGGGCGCGGATGTCGTGCCGCTTGAGCATCTCGTTGAGCGTGGTGGGCTTGAGATGGAGCAGCTCGGCCGCCCGCTTCTGCACGCCGCCGACCAGCTCGAGCGTGGACTCGATCAGCCGCCGCTCGAAGTCCGCCGTCACCTCGTTGAACGAGATCCCCTCGGTCGGCAGGTTGAACTGCGGCATCCTGAACACCGGCAGCTTCCGCACGTGCTCGGGCACCAGGTCCTCGCCGATCGTCGGACCGGTGGTGAGCACGACGGCCCGTTCGATCACGTTCTCGAGCTCGCGCACGTTGCCCGGCCAGTCATACTCGATCAGCAGGTCGAGGGCGCCGGGCGTCAGCTCGAGCCCCGTCTTCTCGTTCTCGGTGCCGTACTTGTGCAGGAAGTGCTGCGCGAGCAGCGGCACGTCCTCCTTGCGGTCGCGCAGCGGCGGCAGTTGCACCGTGATGACGTGCAGGCGGTAGTAGAGGTCCTCGCGGAACCGCTGCTCCTCCATCATCTGGTGCAGGTCCACGTTGGTCGCGGCGATGATCCGGACGTCGACCTTGATGTTCTCGACGCCGCCGAGGCGCATGAACTCACGCTCCTGCATCACGCGCAGCAGCTTGGGCTGCGTCTCGATGGGGATGTTGCCGATCTCGTCGAAGAAGATGCTCCCCTTGTCGGCCATCTCGAAGAGCCCCTTCTTCGGGTAGACGGCGCCGGTGAAGGCGCCCTT
>PMKG01000386.1:23974-24207 GCA_003157675.1 Acidobacteriota bacterium | reverse complement strand
CCGTGGCGGGGAGGACGACGACGATCAGCTTGCCCCGCGCATCCTCGCGGGCGGCGACCTTCACCGCTGCCTCCATGGCGGCGCCGCAGGAGATCCCCGAAATGATCCCCTCCTCCTTGCCGAGCCGCCGCGCCATGGCGCCGGCCGCCTCGTTGGACACGGTGATGACCTCGTCGACGAGGTCCATCCGGAGCACGTCGGGAACGAATCCGGCGCCGAGCCCCTGGATCTTG
>PMKG01000386.1:0-23962 GCA_003157675.1 Acidobacteriota bacterium | reverse complement strand
GTCCCGCCAGATTTCCTCCGCCGTCGTCCGCCGGTGGACGTCCGGGTTCGCCGGGTTGGCGAACTGCTGGAGGATCAGGTACCGCGCATCCCCATCGGCCATTTCCTGCGCCCGCTTGATGGCGCCCGGCATGCCTTCGGCACCCGGTGTCAGGATCAGCTCGGCGCCGAACGCCTTGAGCATCTTGCGGCGTTCGATGCTCGCCGAGTCCGGCATCAGGAGCAGGAGGCGGTAGCCGCGAACCGCCGCGACGAACGCCAGGCCGATGCCGGTGTTGCCGCTAGTCGGCTCGAGCAGGATCGTGTCCGCCTTGATGCGGCCGGCGCGCTCGGCCGCCTCGATCATCGAGAGGCCGATGCGGTCCTTGACGCTGGAGCAGGGGTTGAAGCTTTCGAGCTTGGCGACGATGCGGCCGGGCAGGCCGGCGCCGATCCGGTTGATCGAGACGAGCGGCGTGCGGCCGATGAGCGCGGTGACATCGGGGGCGATGTTGGACATGGGAGGCGATCCTTTCTGATTGTTCCCTGAGATCGAGCATAGCAGCCGGGCTGGTATAGGTGAAGCTCGACCGGAGCTGGCGGGGCCCGCGCCCGGCCGGAGTAATATCAATAGCTGGGGTTGACCCAAGTCCTTTGACGAACGCCTGGGGGCGCACATGTCGATCATGAGAAGTCTGCTGCTCGCCGGGGCGGAGAGCGCGTGGCTGCGCGATCGGGCCATGCGCACGCCCTTCGTGCGCCGCTCCGTGTCGCGGTTCATGCCCGGCGAAACGCTGGACGAGGCGCTCCGCGCCTGCCGCCGGCAGCGGGACGAGCGCCGGACCGGGACGCTGCTCACGCGGCTCGGCGAGAACCTGTCCAGCCTGGCGGAGGCCGAGGAGGTCACCGCCCACTACCTGGACGTCATCGACCGCATCGCCGAGAGCGGGCTGGACGCGCACGCGTCGGTCAAGCTCACCCAACTCGGTCTCGACCTCGGCGTCGACGCGTGCGAGCAGAACCTCCGCCGGCTCGTCACTCACGCCGAGTCCCGTTCGCGCATGGTGTGGATCGACATGGAGAGCAGCAAGTACGTCGATCCGACGATCGAACTGTTCCACCGCGTGCGCGCGCGGTCGTCGGCCGTCGGATTGTGCCTCCAGGCGTATTTGCGCCGCACGCCGGCCGACATCGAGGCCCTGATGCCGCTCGCGCCGTTCATCCGCCTCGTGAAGGGCGCGTATCGTGAGGACGCGAGCGTGGCCTTTCCGCGCAAAGCGGACGTCGACGAGCAGTTCTTCCGTCTCGCCTCGAGGCTGCTCGGGCCGGGCCTTCCGGCCGGCACGTTCCTCGCTGTCGGCACGCACGACGCGCAGCTTGTCGGCCGGCTCCAGGCGGTCATCGCCGAGCGGGGCGTGGCGCCGTCGTCGTACGAGTTTGCGATGCTCTATGGCATCCAGCGGCCGCTGCAATCGCGCCTGGTCGAGGACGGAGCCCCGCTGCGGGTGCTCGTCAGTTACGGCGAGTACTGGTTCCCGTGGTACATGCGCCGGCTCGCCGAGCGCCCGGCCAATGTCCTCTTTGTCGTCAAGAGCTTCTTCGAGCGGTGAGAGACGACGGCACCGTCATCTTGCGATCGTGCGATGTGGCGATTATGCGATGTGGCGATCGTGCGACGTGACGACCGGACGGATCGGCGACCGCAGGTTCCGAAGATCGCAAGATCCTTAGATCGCAAGATCGCAAGATTACCTGATGATTCCCAGCGCCTTCGCCGCGACGACGATCCTGCCGGCGATGGGCGCGGCGACGGCTCCGCCGTCCTCCCCGTGCTCCACCAGCACGGCGAACGCCACGCGAGCAGGCTTGGCCGTCGCCTGACCGACGTCCGGCTGCGGCCCGGCCTCGTACGGCGCGAAGCCCACGAACCACGCGTGGGCCGCCGCATCCTGGACCTCGGCCGCTCCCGTCATCCCCGCGATCGCCGGGATGACGTCCTTGACGGTCCGGCCGGTTCCCTCGACCACGGCCCGTCGCATCGCGCCCGCCAGAAACCTGGCCCGGTCCGGCGAGAGCACCACGCGCGGCGCGTCGGTCCGGCGATTGCTCTCGTCGATGACCCATCGCCCCTGCGGCATCACCCCGTTGGCGGCGAGCGCGGCGGCGACGCGTGCCATCTTGAACGGCGTCGCGAGCACCTGGCCTTGTCCGCACGCCTCGAACGGCAGGACGGCTCGCACGGTGTCGTCCGACTCGGGCTGGCTCAGTGAGATCTCGAAGAGCGCGGCCGTCTCCTCGAGCGCGGGCGCGCCGAGGAGCACTCCGAGCTGCGCGAAGTAGGCGTCGCACGCGACGACGACCCCCTGCTGCAGATCGACGCGGCCGTGGGGCGCATGGTCCGCGGGGTCGTCGCGGACCGGCATCGGCCAGCCGGGCAGCCACTTGCCGACGCGACGGTCCGGAAGCCGCTCGCACGTGAACGTCTGCCTGGTGAGCGCGGAGTCCTTCCTGAGCGCGGCCGCAGCCGTCACGAGCCCGAAGCTCGAGCCCGGCGGATACACGCCGTACCGGGCGCGGTCCAGCAGGCGGACGTCCGAGTCGTCCACCGTCGTGTCGCCGCCCGGCCGCCCGGCCAGCCGAGGCGGAACGACCGGCCACGGGTAACTCACCGACGCCAGCAGGTCGCCCTCGGAAGACAGCACCACGGCCGCTCCCTCCCGCTCGCCGGCCTGCTCGACGCCTTCCTTCAGCAGAGCGGCCACGTGGCGCTGCAGCCGGATGTCGATCGCCAGACGCACGTCGCGCGGGCGATCGAGGATCCGCCTGACCGACGGATGGTCCGGATCGCGCCGGTGCCGAAGGAGCGGCACCAGCTCTCGCAGGTCGCGGCGGATGACCTTCGAGGGCAGGCCGGTCTCGGGATCGGTGAGTTCGACGACGCGCGCGTGGTCATCGTACCCGCGCAGGCGGGCGTCGTGGTCGCGTTCGATGAACGAGGTATTCGCGGCCGCCCAGTTGACCTGGCTGCGCCAGTCGCCCAGCAGGTGATAGGTGAGGCCGCCGAACGGGTAACACCGCGCGCCGCTCTGCGGACAGGCCTCGGCGGGCGACACGCCAAGCTCCGCCAGCTCCCCGGCGTGCGCTCGCAGGTCGGCCGGTCGGCTCGTGGCCAGCGGGATGCCGTGACGATCGGTGACCGTGCCGCGGACGATCTGCTGCGCGACCGCCAGGAGCCTCGGATTGTACTCGAAGCGCCGCACACCGTCGGCCTGCAGGGTCAGCGCCGTGGCCGAGACGAAGTGGTCGGCCCCGGCCGTCTGCACCCACACGATCCGGCCGACGACGAGGACGAGGCCGACGGCGAGCGCGACGCGCAGCCAGCCCGTCTGGCGCGCGAACTCCTCGCGCGTCTTCCCCACGCCGGCCGGGCGGCCGATGGCCAGCAGCACGCCGAAGGCGAAGAAGTTGGCGAGCATCGACGACCGGCCGTAACTGAGGAACGGCGTCGTCACGCCGGTGAGCGGCATCAGGTCGAGCAGGCCGGCCGAGATGAGCAACAGCTGCGCGAAGATGCCGAACGTCAGCCCGAGCGCGAGGAAGAACGTCGCGTCGCCCGACGCGCGGCGCGCGATCCGGAACGCGCGGTAGGCCAGGGCAACGTAGAGGGCGAAGAGCACGAGCAGGCCGATGAGCCCCGTCTCCTCGCCGACGGCCGACAGGATGAGGTCGGTGTGCCCGGCCGGGATCAGGCGCGGGTCGCCCAGGCCGATGCCCGTTCCCCTGATGGCGCCCGTGCCCAGCGCCCACAGCGCGTGGGCGATCTGGTCGCCGCCGCGCACGGCGTTGTCCCAGGGCGACCACCACATTTGCACCCGCTGCGCCACCGTATGCGGGTAGCCGGCCAGGAAGCCGCCCGCGAAGCCGACAACCAGCGCGACCAGGCCCAGCGCCGCCGCCGTCGCCCGGCCCCGGGCCACGATGTAGAGCCCGAGGAACACGCAGGCGAGGACCATCGCCGGCCCGAGGTCCTTCTGCAGGAAGAAGAAGAGGAGCACCAGGCCCATGCCGATGGCCACCGGCAGCAGCACGAGACGGTTCCGGTTCCGCAGCGCCGTCCACCGATGCGCGAAGTGCCCGGCGAGGAACAGCATGACGAGCACGCGGATCGCCTCGACCGGCTGCGCGCCCATCAGGTTCACTTTCGCGTCGCTCGTTCCGGGGCCGCTGCCGAACGTGATCAGCAGCAGCGACAGGCCGATGGCGCCGGCCAGCGGCAGGTAGACCAGGCGGCGGACGAGCCAGCGTTCGAAGTCGAACGAGGCGGCCACCGCGAGCACGAGACACCCGGCCGCGACGCCCTGCGCGAAGCGCACGAACAGCATCGGGTCGCGCACCGGGTCCCTGAGGCTCACCATCATCACGAAGCCGACGCCACACAAGGCGTGGAGGAGCGGCAGCAGGTGAGGGTCGCCGGTCGAGCGGCGCAGGCGCAGCCAGGCGTGCGCGGCGTAGAAGGCGAGCAGGAAGACGACCGAGGACCAGAGCAGGCTCCGGCTGAACTCGGACGGGGCGCGGGCGACGGTCGCCCGGCGCAGCGCGGCGAGTTGCGCCGTGGTGAGGAGCGGGATGGGGATGTCGGTCTCGCCGGGGCTCGCGGCCAGCTGGTCACGCCGCTCGACGAACCGCTCCCTGAACGTCGGGAGGTGTCGCCTGACTGGCAGGTCGCGCTCGGTCACGGTGATCGTGCCGAGCGAGCCGACGCCGGACACCGTGCGGCGCCTCCCGCCGGCCTTCTCGGGAGCGCCGATCCAGGCGGCGATCCGCTCGGCCACGAACCGGCGCTCGATGGTGTCGGGCACGATCGGCTCGAGCAGCGGCAGCAGCGGCTCGGGCCGGTTCAGCCGGCTGAGGTCGACCAGCCGGCCGGACGCGAGCGCCCCGTCCGTCTCGCGGAGGACCTCCGCGCGCGCGTCCCAGACGAGCCAGAGGCCGACCAGCGTGACGAGCGACGCGGCGACGAGCCCGACGAGCTCGGAGCGGCGCGCGCTTTCCGTCATGGGCGGAATTCTCCCGTCGTCTCCCCGCGTCGCTAGGCGCCGGCGACGCGGATGGCGAGCCAGCTGCCGAGCGCGAAGATGACCATCCACCTGAACAGGCCGACGAGCGTCAGCCGCGTCATCGCGTCGGCGAACTCCCGAACGAAGGCGAGCGGCAGCACGACGAACGCACCCATGTCGCCGCCGCGAAGCCAGACCGGCGCCGCCCGCCACTCGCAATCGCCGGCCAGCACGGCGACGGCACCGGTCCGGGCCCTCAGGGCCAGCACCAGGGCCCAGACGGCGTAGACGCCGAGCGCGGCGACGATGACGCGGAGCCACAGGGTGCGGACGCCCCAGGGGCCCGAGAACCGCACCACGGCCAGCGCGACGAGCAGGAGCAGGATCCCGAGCAGCGCGACGCCGGCCGGCTGACCGACCATCACCGGGCCGTTCGCGATGTCGTTCGGCGAACCGGCCGAATAGATGAAGAGTCCCAGGATGAGGATGTAGGGCGACGCGGGATCGGTCAGCCAGCCGCGCCCGCCGATCCGCCCGCCCTGCGACAGCACCCACAGCGTCAGGACGGCGAACCCCGCGACGGCGGCGATGACGATGATCCGCAAGGGCGAGCCGCTCCGCCAGGTTTCGTACGCCGCGTCGACGAGCAGCGCGTCGCCCGCCAGGCGGACGAGAAGCACGCCCAGGCGTGCGGCGAGCCTGGCGACGGCGCGGCCGCGGCGGGCCGCGACTGGAATATCGGGCTGAGCCTCGCTCATATTCGTCGTCCGATCTTACTCGGAACGGCCCCGCGCGGGCAGCCGTCCCGACGCGCCGCCGTCGAAGGCCGTCCCGGCCCCGGCTTGATCTGCCGCGGACCCTGCAGTAGCGTGATGGTCGTGTTCACCCAGCCGCTCGTGTCCGAGTCGATCGTCCATCCCGCCGAAGGGCCGAGTTCCAGGGTGCGGGCCGGCGTGGCGCGCAACCTGGCGGCGCTGCCCGAATTGTTCGCCGACCGGGCGCTCGCCGCGACCCGGAGCGCCCGCGAGACCGAGGGGCAGCCGCTCGCCATCCGCCGCGCGAAGATGCTCGCCCGCATCCTGGCCGACCATCCCATCGTCATCCAGGACGGCGAAGTGATCGTCGGGACGAAGACGCGAAAGCCCCGCGGCTCACCGGTGTTCCCCGAGATCAACTGCGCCTGGGTGGAGCGCGACCTCGATCGCCTGGCCACCCGGTCGAACACGCCGTTCGCCGTCGCCGACGAAACCAGGCGCGCGCTGCGCGAAGACGTTTTCCCGTACTGGCGCGGGCGCCAGGTGGCGGACCGAATCTTCGAGCAGGTTCCGCCGGCCATGTGGCGCGCCGACGATCGCGGCGTGTTCTACCACTACTTCCGCTCCCGCACGATCGGCCACATCAATGCCGGCTACGCGAAGGTGCTGGCGCTGGGCTTCGACGGGATCGCGGACTCCGCACGCCAGGCGATGGGGTCCCGCCGGGGCGATGGGCCCGAGCCCGCCGGCCGCCACGAGATGCTGGAGTCGGTCATCCTCGCCTGCGAGGCCGCGGTGGCGTTCGCCCGGCGCCACGCCGCCGTGCTGCGCGACATGGCCGCCGCCGAGCCCGATCCCGAGCGGCGGGCCGAGCTCTCGCGCATGGCGGACGTGTGCGAACGCGTGCCGGCCGCGCCGGCCCGCGGCTTCCACGAAGCGCTGCAGTCGATGTGGTTCACCCACCTCGTGCTGAACCTCGAGACCGACGGGCACGCATTCGGGCCGGGCCGCTTCGACCAGTATCTCCATCCGCACTATCGCCGCTCGATCGAGACCGGCGAGTTGACCGAGGCGCAGGCGCAGGAACTGCTCGACCTGATGTGGGTCAAGTTCGACGAGATCACCCTGGCCAAGGACTCCGGAGAGGCCGAGACCAGCAGCTCCTACCCGGAGTTCCAGAACCTGAACATCGGGGGACTCACTCGGGACGGCCGCGACGCGACCAACGAGCTGTCCTACATGTGCCTCGCCGCGCTCGAGCGCACGAGGCTGCCGCAGCCGGGGCTGTCGGCCCAGATCAGCTCGAGGACCTCGTCGCGGTTCCTGCTGCGCTGCTGCGAGCTGCTGCGCCTCGGCCTCGGCATGCCGGCCATGTTCAACGCCGACACGCTCGTGCTCGGGATGGTGAACAGGGGCAAGACGCTGGAAGACGCGCGCGGGAGCAGCCTCAACGGCTGCGTGGCCGGCTTCTGCGACGGCAAGGATCGGATGGCGTCGAGCGGCTACTTCAACCTGGCCAAGTGCCTCGAGCTGGCGCTGAACGACGGCCGCGACCGCGTGACGGGCGAGCCGCTCGGGCCCGCAACCGGCGACCCGGGCGCGTTCGCCACCTTCGACGACGTGTTACAGGCGTTTCGGACGCAGGTGGCGCACTTCGTCGACGAGAAAACCCGCTACGACGCCATCGTCCGGCAGGCGTACGCCACGCACTGCCCGGTGCCGTTCACCTCGGCGGTGATCGACGACTGCATCGAGAAGGGGCTCGACTGGCACTCGGGCGGCGCGCGCTACAACATCTCCACTATCTCGGGCGTCGCCATCGGCACCGTGGCCGACGCGCTGTCGGCCATCCGGACGCACGTCTTCGAGCGGCGCGCCGTGACGATGGCGCAGCTCGTCGACGCGCTCGACCGGGACTGGGAGGGCCACGAGCTGTTGCGCGAGCTCCTCGTGAACCGGACGCCCCACTACGGGAACGACGACGACGGGCCGGACGCCCTGGCGGCGCTCTCGGAGCAGATCTTCTGCGACGAGGTGGAGGCGCACCGCGACGTGCAGGGCGCGCGCTACTGGGTGGACCTGCTGCCGACGACGGCGCACGTGGCGCTAGGGCAGGTGACCGGGGCCACGCCGGACGGCCGCCGCGCCGGCTCGCCGCTCTCGGAAGGCGTGTCAGCCGTGCAGGGCCACGACCGCCGTGGGCCGACGGCCGCGGCGGCGTCGGTCGCCAAGCTGGATCATGCGCGCACCAACGGCACGCTGCTCAACATGCGGATCAACCCGGACTGCCTGCGCACCGCCGACGACCTGCGCAAGCTCGCGGCGCTCATCCGCGGCTACTTCGACCAGGGCGGCCACCACGTTCAGTTCAATATCGTCGATCGCGCCGTGCTCGAGGACGCGATGGTCCATCCCGAGCAGCACCGCGACCTGATGGTGCGCGTGGCCGGGTATTCGGATTACTTCGTGCTGCTCAGCCCGGAGATTCAGAGGGAAATACTCTCGCGGACAGAACATGGACTTTGAGGCCGGGCTGGACGGGTTCTGTCCGCTCGCTGTCCGAGCCGGCGCTCGGCTTCAGGCTCTCGCCCTTCGGCGGTGTCCGGCCTACGGCGTACGCCTTGCGGTTCACGGCGCCTTCGCTGACCGTACGTAGGGCGGGCCTTCAGGCGAATCGCGTCCCCAGCCCGGCCGCCTCGACGCGGCTGTAGGCCAGCAGCGCGATCGCAGTGTCCTGGACGCCGACGCCCGTGAGCGCGCAGACGGTGATCTCGTCGTCGCGCTCGCGGCCGGTACGCCGGCCCGACGTCAGATCTCCCAGCTCGGCGACCGGCGCGTCGTCACCGAGCACCCCCGCCTTCCGCGCGTGATGGAATTCGCCGCGGGCAAAACACTGCGTCTTGAGATCGCAGGCCAGGCGTGTGGCGCGGCCGAGCACCGCGCTCTCGAGCTCCTGCTTCTCGGCCGTGTCGCCGCCCATCGCGGTGATGTGGAGGCCGGCGTGCAGCCACTCGGCCCTGACGATCGGCCGATGCGACGGCGTGCACGTGATGACGAGGTCACTGTGCCGTACCAGCGTCTCCGGATCGGCCGCCTCGACGCGCACGGGCACGTCGGGGCCTCCCGTGCCGCGCGCCGCCCGGTCTTCGCCGAGCACGCCCGGCATCTCGGCCACGTACGCGTCGACCGCCGCCGAAGACTGGTCGTGGACGAGCACGCGCTCGAACGACCGGACCAGTTGCAGCGCGCGCACCTGGTAGCGGCCCTGCGCGCCGGCGCCGATGACGCCGACCGTGCGCACCTGCCGCGGCGCCAGGTACTTCGCGGCAACCGCGCCCGCGAGCGCCGTGCGGACGTCGGTCAGGTAGCCGTTGTCGAGCAGGATCGCCTGCGGGTACCCCGTGCGCGTGCTAAGGACGACCATCAGGCCGCTGCCGCTCGGCAGCCCCCACGCGCCGTTGTCGAAGAACCCCGAGGCGATCTTGATGGCAAGGCTTGAAAGCCCGTGGATGTAAGCGGCTTTCACGTCCACCTCGCCGTGCCGGTCCGGCACGAACAGCCCCAGGATCGGCGGCACGTCCGCCTCCCCGAGGGCCAGCCGGGTGAAAGCGTTCTCGATGGCCGCCAGGGCATCGAGGTCCAGCGTGACGACCTGGCGGAGTTCCCGTTCCGTGAGGACCAGGATCGGGTCGCGGCGCGGGGCGGCGCCGTCCGCCGCGCCGGTCGACGATTCGGACGAACCCATGGGGCTGTGGTGATCGGTGCGCATGGCGCATAGAATATACGCGCCTGACACGTTTCGTCCCCGGAGAAACACAGCCATGAGAATCCCCGTTTTCGAAATGGAACGGATGCAGTCGACCTGGGAGAACCTGGTCGATTACGACATGAGCGAGAGCGGCGTCCGCCCGATCACCCTGCGCGGCCTCGTCGAGATGGGGCTGGACCTCGACGCGGCCCTCGACATGCCGCTCGGCTACAGCCAGTCGAACGGCACGCTCGCCCTGAGAGAACGCCTGGTCGCCCTCTATCCCGGCTCGACGGTCGATCATGTCGAGGTGACAAACGGCACCTCCGAGGCGAACTACCTCGTGGCCCTCTCGCTGCTCCAGCCGGGCGACGAGATGGCGATGGAACTGCCGAACTACATGCAGCTCTGGGGCGTGCCCGAGAGCCTCCAGGCGAAGGTCCGGACCTTCCGCCTGCGACCCGATCGACAGTGGGAGCCGGACTGGGACGAGTTCGAGCAGGCGGTGACGCCGCGCACGCGGCTGCTGTATCTCTCGAACCCGAACAATCCGTCGGGGGCCGTGCTCTCCGACGACGCCATGCGGCGCATCGTGGCGCGGTGCGAGGCGACGGGAACGATCGTGCTGGCCGACGAGGTCTACCTCGGCGCCGAGCTCGACGGCGGGCGGACCCGGAGCTTCTGGGGCATGAGCGACCGCGTCGTCGTCACGAGCGGCCTCTCGAAGGCGTACGGCATCCCCGGCGTGCGCATCGGATGGATCGTCGGCCCGAAGCCGCTCATCGGGACCTGCTGGAGCCAGCACGACTACCTGACGATCGGCCCGAACAAGCTGTCGGACATGGTGGCCCGGGTGGCCGTCGCGCCCGACAACCGCGAGACGCTCTACGCGCGCACCCGCGCCATCCTCGGCGAGAACCTGCCGACGATCGAACGGTGGGCGGCGGGCTTCGGCCGCCTGATCGAATTCAACAGGCCGCGCGCCGGCGCCATGACGCTCGTGCGCTACCGGTCGGAGGTGCCAAGCCTCGACCTGTGCGAGCGGATCCGCGTCGAGCAGAGCACGCTCGTGGTGCCCGGCCGGCACGTCGGCCTCGAGGGCTACCTGCGCATCTGGTACGGCGGCAGGCAGGAATACATCACCGAGGGCCTCCGGCGAATCGGCGCCGTGCTCTCGACGCTTGGCTGACGTCCGGACACCATGCTGGGAGAGTACCTGTCGGGCGCCGTGAGCGCGGTTTCGCCGGTCGTGGTGGAGCAGCGCCTGCTCGGCTGGATCTCGCGCTACGGGCTGCAGGCCATCTTCGGTCTCCAGGTGCTCGGCATCGTCGGGCTCCCCGTGCCCGACGAGCTGATGCTGACCATGGCCGGGACGCTCGTCCGCGCCGGTCGGCTTCCCGCCGCGGGGACGCTGGCCGCGGCCATGGGCGGCGCGATGACCGGGATCACGGTCAGCTACCTGGCGGGGCGCTTCATCGGGCTGGCGGCGCTCCGCAGGGTCGTCCACATTCCCGACGAGCTGCTGCGCCGCGTCGAGCACTGGTTCCACCGGGCCGGTGGATGGCTGCTGACGTTCGGCTACTTCATCCCCGGCGTCCGCCACGTGACGGCGATCGCGGCGGGTTCGTCCGGCCTCGGGTACGGGACGTTCGCCGCCTTCGCCTATCCGGGGGCAATCTTCTGGTCGTCGTTCTTCGTGACGACCGGGTACGTGCTCGGCGACCGGTGGCGTCCGGCGTTCGAGGCGATTGTGGGGAACGTCCGCTTCGCCATCGCCGTCGCGGCAGCCGCGTACGTCCTGTACCTGGTGGTCGTGGCGGTGCGCTGGTACCGGCGGCGCCACTCGCGCCGGGCGGGGGAGTAGCCGGGCAGCCGCCCGGCCGCAGGCCCCGATGCGCCGCGCTCTCCGTCTCGCCGCGCCCATTCTCCTGATGGCGGCCGTCGTCATCACGCTGGTGCTCAGCCCCGGCGTGCAGGCGCCCGAACGCGACGTGCGAACCGATCGGGCGAGCCGCGTCCGGATCGGGGCCGAGCACGGCGGACGCCCGACGCTCGCGATACTGCCGTTCGCGACCGAGGGCAGCGCCACCGACCTCGGCGGCGTGGCCGCGCTGCTCGGTGACGTGCTCCAGGCCGACCTCGCCTACGAAGACGTCTTCGATCTCACCCCGGCCTCGGCTCGCGGCGCCGTCGCCGCGCCCACGGCGGACGGCGTCCTCACGGGCCTTGTCCGGGTCCAGGAGGGCACGCTGCGGCTCGAGCTGCGGATCCGCGACGCGTCGGGGGGCCAGCTCGCGTTCGCCCGCGAATACGCCGGCCGCGTGGAGATCGCGCGGCTGGTCGCGCACGTCGCCGCCGACGAGATCCTCGGGGACCAGGGAGCCGTTTGCGGCGTGGCGCACTCCCGCCTCGCGTTCGTGTCGGATCGGCTCGGCGCCTTTCACGAGCCGACCGGGGCCCTGCGCCGCGTCAAGGAGATCTTCGTTTCCGACTACGACGGCGCCCGCGAGGAGCGGGCGACCGCCGACGGCGATCTCGACCTGACGCCGGCCTGGTCGCCGGACGGCCGTCTCCTGGCCTATACGTCCTACCGCCTCGGCTTCCAGGACATCTTCGTGACCGATCTCGCCGCGCGACGGGCGTGGCCGGCGATCGTCGGGCACGCCCGGAACTGGCTGCCCGCCTGGTCGCCCGACGGGAAGCAGATCGCGTTCACCTCGAGCCGCGACGGGAATGAGGCGATTTACGTGATGAACGCGGACCGGACGGATTTGCGGCGCCTGACGACCGGGTGGGCCATCGACACGTCGCCGGCCTGGTCGCCCGACGGCCGACGGATCGCGTTCACGTCGAACCGGACCGGCTCTCCGCAGATCTGGGTGATGGACGCCGACGGGGCGAACCCGCAGCAGCTGACGAAGGAAAAGTACTGCGATCGACCGAGCTGGTCGCCGGGGCCGGTCGACGAGATTGCCTACGTGTCGCAGACCGGCACCGGCTTCGACATCAAGGTGATCGAGACGGCGGCGCGCCGCGTCCGGCAGCTGACGTTCGGCCCGGTCAACGAGAGCCCGGCATTCTCGCCCAACGGACGGCACATCGCGTTCACCTCCACGCGAAGCGGCTCGCAGCAGATCTGGACGATGACGCGGATGGGGACCGACCTGCGCCAGGTCACGCGAGCTGGCAACAATTCCATGCCGGCCTGGTCACGGTAGGCACGGCGAGGTCGCGCCTATTTTCTTGACAACGCCCCGCGACGGAATCACGCTCTGCTCGACTTCCGTTCGTCGCCTGCCTGGTGTCCCGACCCCGGGCTCGGCGTGTCGCCGGCGGTGCTCGCGCGCGGCCGGCTGAGAGGCTCCCTATGTTTCGTCCGCTGCCGTTCGCTCTGATGCTGCTTGCGCTGGCGGTGTTCTCCGGTGGACCGGTCGTGGACGCGCGTTCCCAGGCGGCCGCCGCGCCGGCGTCCGGCGCCGGCCTGGTGCCGGTCGACGTGCACGTGCTCGACCGCAACGGCAAGCCGGTGGCCGGCCTCACGCAAGCCGACTTCACCGTGCTCGAAGACGGCGTCCCGCAGCAGGTCGGCTACCTGTCGCCGATCGTCATGTCGGCCGGCGCCGCCTCGCCCGACGCCAGGCCGGTGCTGCGGAAGGGCCTCTCGGCCATCCCCCAGGATCACCGCATCTTCGTCTTCGCGCTCGGCCTGGGGCGGCTCGAGGACCCGTCCGGGAGCATCAGCGGCCTGCTGAAGTTCGTCAAGACGCGGCTGCTGCCGCAGGACCAGGTGGCCATCTTCGCCTACGATCGGGCGCTCAACTTCACGACCGATCACCAGAAGGTGGCCGATGCGCTGGAGCGGTTCAAGAAGGGGCACCCGGCCGTGGACTTCGAACTCGCGGCCGAGCTCGGTCCGACCGGAATGGCCTCGCTCTACGGGACCCGCGCGATTCAGAAGAAGCTTCAGACCAAGATCGACGAGGTCGTCGCGGGCCCTGGCACGGCGCCGCCGACACCGATCACCGCCGAGCAGATCCAGCCGCAGGAGTTTGACCGCCTGTCGCTCGATAACTTCATGGCGTCGTGCGCCTCGAGTTTCGACGATCAGAACAACCTGATCGCGCTCATGGGCTACCTGAAGTACTTCGAGGGGCAGAAGCACGTGATCTTCGTCACCGAGAAGGGGCTGCTGTGGCCGAGCGACGCCAACGACCGCGCGCTGGCCGCCGTGGCCAACGACGCGCGCGTGTCGATCCATACGATGCAGGCCGGCGGCCTGCTCCAGCCCGAGCTCTTCAAGGAGATCAACGCCACGTGGCAGCAGGCCATGTCGTTCCGCAGCCTGCGGATGATGTCCGATCTGACCGGCGGCCTGCCGGCCATTACCGAGAAGGGCCAGGCGGCCCTCGACCGGCTCGACGAGGCCACGCGATCGGGCTACCTGCTCGGGTTCCAATCCTCGAATGCCACGTGGGACGGCGGCTACCGCAAGCTCGTCGTCCGGGTGAACCGGCCCGACGTGACGGTTCTCTACCGGCACGGCTATTACCGGCTGCCGGGCGACGGCGCGTTCGACCGGCGCGGGCTCATCACCAACGACCGGCTGTCGGCCGGGGGCAACTTCCGGCGCGAGGTGGACGACCTCAAGGTGAAGGCGTCGATCTCCCAGCGGAGCGGTGCGAACCTCGTGGTCGAGGGGAAGATCGACCTGTCGAAGGTGAAGCTGGAGTCGATCGACGGGTCGCGCGTCGGCCTGCTCAACGTCGTCGTCTTCTGCCTGGACAGCGCCTCTAACCCGATGGGCTCCTACGGGCAGGCGATGCCGCTCAAGGTCGCCGAGGCCGATTATCAGCGGATCCTGAAGGACGGATTCCCCTTCACGCTCGAATTTCCGATCGTCCGCGGCACGCAGAACGCGCGGTTCATCGTGTACGACTTCAGGTCGGACCTGATCGGGCGGTCCGACGCGCGCGTGTTCTGACGGGAGGGCCTCGCAGGTGATCACTCCGGACATCATCTCGCCGTTCCTGCTCACGATCGGCATCAGCTTCCTCATCGGGATCGGCCTGCGGGAGTACTACGAGAGCGAGGCGAAATTCGAGACGTTCGGCACGGTCCGGACCTTCGTCTTCATCGGCATGCTGGGTTTCGTGCTCTACCGGCTCCCCTCCGTCGGAAACGAGGCGTTCCTGGCCGGGTTCGGCGCGCTCACGCTGTTCCTGCTCATCTACTACGGCAACAAGGTCCTGCAGAAGAAGAGCCCCGGGATGATCGGGGTCCTGATGGCCCTGCTGACCTACGCCACCGGGCCGATCGCGCTCGTGTACCCGCAGTGGTACCTCGTCCTGATCGCGATCAGCGTCCTGCTGGTGCTGCACTCGAAAGGGCGCATCCGGCGCCTGTCCGACCGCCTCCAGACGGGCGAGGTGGTAACCGCCTGCAAATTCCTCGCGATCGTCGCCGTCGTGCTGCCGCTCATCCCGGTGGTGCCTGCCGGGGAAGGGGTGGTATGGCGGTTCTTCGCGATGCTGCCCGTCACGCCGAGGCAGATCTGGCTCGCCGTCGTGATCACGACCGGGATCTCCTATCTGGGGTACGTCCTCCAGACCTACCTCTTCCCGCGCAAGGGCCTCGTGCTCGCGGGCCTGGTCGGCGGCCTCTACTCGAGCACCGTGACGGTGCTGGTGCTGGCGAAGAAGTCGAAGGCGGCGCCGGCGATCGCCCGACAGGCGGCCATGGCCATCCTGCTGGCCGTCTCGATGATGTACGTCCGCCTGCTTGCCCTCGTGGTGATCTTCCGGCCGTCGGCGGCGGCGATCGTGGGTCCGGCGCTGGCCGTGTTTGCCGGCCTGGCGGCGACCTACGTCCTCTGGCTCAGGCGAGGCGGGGGCGGCGACGACGGTCCTGCGGTCGCGCAGCCGGCGGCGGGCGGCCAGAACGGCGAGGTCGGGGAAGAGCCGGCGCTTCGCCGGAACCCCCTGGAGCTGAGTGCCGCGGTGCTCTTCGCGGTCCTCTTCACCGCCGTGTCGCTGGCTACGAAGTACGTGCTCGTCTACTTCAAGGACGTCGGCCTCCACCTGTTGTCGTTCGTCGTCGGCTTCTCGGACATCACGCCGTTCGTGGTGTCGCTGCTCCAGGGGAACTTCGGCATTGGCGAACGGCAGATCGTGCAGGCGACGATCATCGCGGCCGCGAGCAACAACCTGCTCAAGCTGGTCTATACTTATGCGTTCGGGTCCCGCCGAACGGCGAGGCTGGTGGCGCCAGGTATGATCGTCTTGGTCCTCGTGTCCGTCCTGTTCGTGCTCATCGGGATCTGAGAGGGACGCGCGCGGGAGGGCATCGGAGGGGCGAATCATGCGTGACGAGATGGTGTTGTGCTTTCCGCGGACGCTGCTGGACGAGATCGGGCGGTTCGACGGCGTCTCGACGAACGTGTCCGCCTACGTGCCGCGGATCCTCGAGGCGGAGAACACGCGGTTCGTTCCGCGGTCGGCGGCCGAAGAGGATCCCTCGCACAAGCAGATCATCCCTTACGTCCTCATTCGGAAAGGCGACCGCTACCTCCATTACGTGCGGGGCAAGGGCTCGGGAGAGAAGCGGCTCGTGTCGCTCGGTTCGATCGGCATCGGCGGCCACATCAACCACGGTGACGAGAACCTGTTCCTCACGGGCCTGGAGTTCTACGAAGAGGCCCTCCAGCGCGAGCTGCACGAGGAGCTGCGGATGGACGGGCGCTTCGAGACACGGACGATCGCGCTCATCAACGACGACGCCACGCCGGTCGGCCGCGTCCACTTCGGGATCGTGCACGTGTGCGAACTCGGCGACGGAAACGTGGCGAAGGGGGAGGCCTGCATCACCGACCTCCAGTTCCTCACCGTGCCCGAACTGCGCGCGCGCCGCGACCGGATGGAGACCTGGTCGCAACTCTGCCTCGAGCTGCTCTGAGACGATGTGCAGCTCGCGGTTTACGGCCTACGCTCTGATGGGCGGCGTCACAGAGGTGCTTGCCTACGGCACGGCCGTCTACGTGGAGCCGATCTCCTGAGGCCTCACGGGCTGCATCTGGAGATCTTGCGATCTCGGGATCTTGCGATCTGAAGATGGGTACTTCGCACGATCGCACGATCGTCAGATGGTGCTCACCAGACGATATCCACCTCGATCCGCACCGCCCGCGGCGCGAGGATCCGCGTGACCTGGTTGGCCGACGGCGTGTTCTGCACGCGGTTGCGCGCCAGCACCGTGTTCGCGTTCAGCAGGTTGGACAGCTCGACCGCCGGGACCAGCTCCAGCCGGCCGGTCGCGAAGCGGCGCTCCAGCCGGGCGTCCACCCGCACGACCGCCGGGTACCGCTCCGATCCGAACCTCTTCAAATCGGCGACCGTGGTCCCGAGCGAGCCGCGGTTCGGCGTCGTGACGCCGCGCTCGTATGGAGCGCCGTCCCTCGCGGCGGCGACTCCAGACAGCACGAGGCCCCAAGGCAAGCGCCCGGTGCCGGCCACCTCGACGATCCAGCGCGAGCCGAGTGCCGGGTCCTCGGCGCCGCTCCTGACCGCGATGTTCGTGGGGTCGGTATAGTCGAACGTCGCCGTCGGGAACTGCCAGCTGGACGTTTCCCACCGCGCCGACGCATCGATCATCCAGCCGCGGGCCATCCGCTTGTGGACGACGACGTCCACCGCGTGACGCCATCCGTACTCGCCGTCGTTCCGCAGCACGGTTCCGGCCGGCAGCGCCTCGTTCCGCTCGAAGTAAGTGACCGGAGGACACTCCGCGCCGGTCGCGCAGCTTGCCGGCGCCCAGACGACGGGCGCGAAGGTGTCAGAGGAGACGAGCGACCCGTCGGCCCTGACGGGGAACGTGCGCTGGACCCGATGCGTGTTCCGCCCGACGTACGCGACACGCAGCGTGAGGTGCCGCGCCAGCTCCCGCTCGAGGCGCAGCGACCATTCGTCGACGACGGTGTTTCTCAGACCCGGGTCCACCGTGGCCGGCGTCCGGACGGCCGCTGGACGCGCGGCGTCGTAGTTCGAGCTGGGCGTCGCCGCGAGGCCCCGCGCGTAGTCGAGTTCGTCCCGATCGACCAGTCCGTCACCGTCCGCATCGTCCCACCAGTAGACGAGTCGGGTCTGGCCCGTGGGCTGGAGCGGCGCCGACGAGTGGTTGCCCTGGCCGACATGGCGCTCGAACGCGGCGCGGAACACGGTCCGCCCGTTGCCGCCGATATCCCAGCCGACGCCCAGCCGCGGGGATACGTCGTTGTACACGACGCCCGAGTCCGCGCCGGCAAAACGAACCGCCGGCAGCAGGTCCGGGAGGATCGGGCTGGCCGGTATCGTGGCCGAGAGCGCCTCGTCGTCCTGCCGATCAAATCGCACGCCCGCGTCCAGCGTGACCCGACCGCGCTCGTACGTGTCCTGCACGAATACCGAGAACTGACGCTGGCCGAACGCGGTCACCCCATCGCGCACGACGCGCGCCTGGTAGGCGGCTGCGGGGCCGCTGCGGCTGTCGAATACCGCCACGGCGCCGCCTCCCATTCGATCGGATCGGCGCTCGGTTGCGCCGCCGGCCCCGAGGCCGGCCTCGATATCGTGACTGCCGCCGAAGAACCTCTCCCGCCGCGTTGCGCCGGTGACGACGACCTCCCAGGCAGAACGGCGATAGGCGCTCTCGCTCGCCGACCGGGACGTGACGAGAGTGTAGCGATCGTAGGCCCCTGCACGTCGGCCAGGTCCGGACGCTCGAAGTCGAGGTTGAAAGGCGTGTCGCGATACGTCAGCACAACCCCGCCGACCGCGCGATCGGACACCACCCACTCGTGCTGCACGCTCAAGGGCGCCGCCCACGACAGGCTGGACTGCCGGGTCGTCGCCTCCTGACGCGTGTACGCCGAGGCGCCGCGATTCGGCCTGCGCCTGTCGGACGCTCCCCATTTGACAGTGGACTGATGGGCCGGCGTCCACCGCGCCTGCAGCGCGACGTCGAGCGCCGTCGTGGTCGTGACGTCCGGCTGCAGACAGTCGGCTCGGTCAGCCGCGCCGGCCGTCGGCGAGCCGTCGGGGCCAAGGCATGCGGCCACAGAGAAGCCGACGACGCCGACGTCCTCCGCAGCGCGACTCACCGAGGCCCGAAGCCACGCCCGGTCCCTTCGGAGGGCCCCTCCCACTTCGAGCTCGGCATCCGTGATCCGGTGGATCGGGCTGCCGAGACCGGCGCCTTCGGCCTTCAGACCAGGCGACAGGTTGTCCCACTGCAGCCGCTGGTCGAGGACGTGGAGGTGACCCGCGCCCGTGAATCGGTTGAACGTCGTTCGGAATCCGTCGAGCCGCCCGTCGCGAATCGGCCCGGGGCCGAATCTGGCGTCGACGCGCGTCGTGGCACCAGCCGTCACGGTGACGTTACGGCGCTTGTCGAGCACCAGCGCGGCCACCGCGAACGTCAGCGTGTAGGCGCCTCGCGGGAGATCCTCGAAACGAAACGTCCCTTGGACGGTGGTCGTCACCGATCGCGACAGGACGAGGGGAGGCCCGCTCACCGTGACCGTGACGTCTGGCAGCCCGTCGCCGCCCGGTCCGACGACACGGCCCGCGATCGCGCCGCGCGCTCCCCGCTGCGAGGACGGCGTCGGCGTGTCGGCGTCGCGCTGGGTGGTCCCGTGCAGAGGAACTCCGAGCGCGGGGGCCGCGAGGAGTGACGCCGCGAGCACCGTTCGTGCGCGCCAGTCCATGAGATCGGGCTGCCGGCAGGGCGCAGCCGGCGCCAGTATCGGCAGCCGATCGTGCCCGTTCAAGCGAATTCCGGCCTCGCTTGCACACAACCTGCGACGCCCATCGAGCACCGGCTCGCGGCCCGCGACTTGGGGCTGGCGACCCCGCTTGTGGTGATACGCGTGACACCGCCGCAGGCCGCAAGCCGCAAGTCGCAAGCCTTGACCTCAGACGTTGTATGCTGTCGGGAATCACCCGGTGTCCGGGTGGCGGAGGAAACGAATGTCGTCCACGCGTCGCGTGACTGTGAGCCGGTGGGTCACCTGCGGTCTGATCGTCGTCGGTCTGATGACGGCCGGCGTCTCGCGCCCGGCCGCGCGGCAGAAGGGGGACGCGCTCTCCGTCGAACGCAAGCTGGCCGCCGCCATCTCGGAGACCCGGATGGTCGAGACCGTGAGGCGGCTGGTCGGATTCGGCCAGCGGATGTACGGCACGCCGTCCAACCACGCGTCGGCGGCCTGGCTGGCCAGCGCCTTCCGCGAGGCCGGTCTCGACGTGACGATTCGGAAGGACACCGCGCGCGACTGGTACCAACCGGGGAAATGGGCGATCGAGGTGAAGCCGGGCGACACCGGCGGGCAGACCGTGATGCTGTCGACGGCGTGGCCTGCCATCGGTGCCCCGGCGGCCGGGGGGGAAGGCGACCTGTCGGTCACGGCGGCGAGCGGCGCCGTGTGCCTCGTCTCGAAGGCGCCGACGCCCGAGACGACGACAGGCTGCGTGGCGGTGCTCTTCGATGGCCGGGCCTCACCGTCGGGCTGGCCGGCCGTTCCCCGCGTCCGCGGAACCTGGACGATCCCGATCTTCGGCCTGTCGCCTCAGGAATCGGCCCCGCTCCGCGCGCAGGTGACCGCCGGCGCGAAGCTTCGCGTGTCGTTTACGCTCGAGGCCCTGCGCGGCCACGACTCGGCCGACACCGTCGTGGCGACGCTTCCCGGCAAGGACCGATCCCGCTACATCCTGTTCTGCGCCCACGGTGATTCCGACTCGGGCGGCCCCGGCGCCGACGACAACGCGTCGGGCGTGGCCACGGTGCTCGAGATCGCGCGGAGCGCGGCCGCCGCGGTGAAGAAGGGACTGATGCCGCAGCCGGCGTGGGATCTCCGGTTCGCCGCCTGGGGCGGCGAGATGATGTCGACGCGCGAGTACCTGGCCGCGCTCGCCACGGACCCCTCCCACCTCGAGGCGGTCATCAACTTCGACCAGGCGGGATTCAGCGCGTCGAAGGACGCGCTCTACGTCGAACCCGACGATGTGCCCGTCAACTCGGCGCTCATCGGCATGGTCCGGGCCGTGATGAAGGATCACCTCGGCTCGCGGGGATTTCCCGCCCGTGCCGCCAGTGTCAAGTCGCAGGGCGGCACCGACTCGTACGTCTTCCAGAACACGCGGACGCCGGGCGCCACTCTGTACCCGGCCGTCAGCATCTACACCTCCGCGTGGGACCATGAGGAGGCGGTGCCGATGACGCCTGGATTCCCGCCGCTCAACTGGTATCCTGGAGAAAAGCCCGGAATGATCACCGTCGACGGCGATCCGTTCTATCACTCCGCCGGCGACACGCCGGCCCATACCACCGACACCAAGCCGTTCGACATGGGCTGGTGTGCGCGGGTCGGCCTGCTGAGCGCGCGCCGGCTGATGGGACAGTAGCCGGCGCATGTCCGGCGTGGTGCTGATTGAGAGGATGTGGAGGGATGAGGCGGGAGGCGGTCGCCTCCCGCCACCGACTAACGCGACTTGGTCACTTTTGCCGTCCGCCGGCAATCAGGGCAGAGCATCGGCACGATGTCACGGACGACCGGGTGCGTGTCCTCGAGTGACTTCCAGCCCGACAGAATGAGCCGGTCGATCTCCTCGTGAACCACGAAGATCCCGCACTGAGCGCAACGACCCTTGACCATAGGCGCCTGCTTTCCTCAATAAAGGGCCCGAACACGGACACCGTCTGTTTGATAAGACGCCACAAGCGACGCGGCGGTTGCAGATTTCAGACGTCGCTGTTACGAATGTCCGTGATTACGGAATTGTAACTCACAACGGCCTGGATTGGAACTCTCCTGTTCGCTGGAGCCTGTTAATGGACGAGCGTGCCGGAGCTTCGGTGACCATCACGCATCGGTTCCAGGCGTCGGCTGAGCCGGCTCGTCTTTAGCTTCGCCGTTCCCAGGTACTCGAGCGCCATCTCGCGCGTCAGCGTCGACATCGCGCCGGCACGCCTTGATCAGATTACGGATTATCCGTAACATCCGTAGCTATGAGCAGATCGAAACGGACTCGAACCGGCGATCGCGCCACTGGTTCGGGCCACCACGTAGTCACCGCGAGCGACGCCGCCAAGAACTTCGGTGCCCTGGTGGAACGGGTGCGGGAAGCCAGGGCGACCTACGTGGTCGAGCGCGCCGGAGTTCCGGTGGTGCAGATCACGCCGGCCGCCGCCCCCCATCCGACGGTCGCCGACCTGGTGGACTGTCTTCGCGACGCCGGGCGACTCGACGAGCGCTACCTGAAGGCCGTGGAACAGGGAATCGCGTTCCTCAACGAACCGTCCATTCCATCAAGCCGATGGGCATCCTGATCGACTCGAGCGTGCTCGTCGCGGCAGAGCGGGGCGACCTGGATCTCGATGCCCTTCTTGCGCGGCACGGGCGCGAGCCGGTGGCCATCGCCGCCATCACGGCGTCCGAACTGCTGCACGGCGTCCACAGGCTGACGGGCGCGCGCCGTGCCAGGACCGAGGTGCTGGTCGAACGGTTGCTGGCGCGGCTGCCGGCGGTCCCCTTCGATTTCGGCGTCGCGCGGGTTCACGCCACGCTCTCGGCAGAGTTGCGGGCCCGCGGCGCACCCGTCGGCGCCCACGACCTGTTGATAGCGGCCACGGCCGTCCTGATGGACTACCAGGTCGCCACTCGCGACCTGCGGAGCTTCCCGCGCATCCGCGGCCTTCGCGTCCTGCGCTGGTAGCCGGGCCGCGGTTCCCTCTTGCGTCCCGCGGCGATTTCTGAAGAATGGGACCGTCTTCTGCTGGTCCTCCGAAAGGCCTGACATGAACCGACTCGTCAAACTTCTCGTCCCCGCCCTCATCGCGCTCTCCATCGGGCTGGCGGCCCAGACCAAGCCGCCGGCGACGTTCGCCGATTACGGCAAGTGGGAAATTCTGTCTCTGTGGAGCGGGCGCCTGTTCTCGCCCGACGGGCGCTTCGCCACATACGCGATCAACCGCTCGAACCGGAACAACGATTTGGTCGTCTTGAACCTGGCCGACGGGACCACCAAGGTCGCGCCGTTCGGCGCGCAGCCCTCCTTCTCGGCAGACTCCAAGTGGCTGGCCTACGCCATCGGCCAGTCGGAGGCGGAGCAGGAGAAGCTCAGGAGCGAGCAGAAGCCGGTCCAGAACAAGATGGGCCTCCTGAATCTCGCGACCGGAGACACGACGACGATCGAGGCGATCGAGTCGTTCACCTTCAGCCCGGACGGCGCCTATCTCGCGATTCGACCGTACGGGCCAGAGACGGCAGGTGGCGGTGGCGGCGCGGCGCCGGGTGGCGGCGCGCGCGGCGGGGCCCGGGGCGGCGACACGTCGGCGGCGGCCGACGAGAGGCCGGGAACCGCGCTCATCGTCCGCGACCTGGCCAGCGGCCGTGAGACGGCCTTCGGCAACGTCTCCCAGTTCGCGTGGCAGGACGCCGAGCGGGGCCACCTCCTGGCGGTGACCATCAGCGCCGCGGGCAAGACCGGCAACGGCGTGCAGCTGTTCGACCCGGCGACCGGCGTGCTGCGGGTGCTCGATTCGTCTTCGTCCATCTACACGGGTCTCTCGTGGCGCCACGAGGCCACGGACCTCGCGGTGCTTCGAGCGAAGAACGACGAGAAGAAGGACGGCTCGACCTACACGGTGCTGGCCTGGACCGGCCTCGACGCGTCGGAACGCCAGAGGGTCTACGACCCCACGGCAGACAAGACGTTCCCGGCCGGCATGCGCACGGTCTCCTTCCGCCGCCTGTCGTGGTCCGACGATGGACGGATGGTGTTCCTCGGCATCGCGAAATGGGATGACAAGCTGGAGCCGGCCAGCCGCGGAGGCCGTGGCGGGAACGGCGGCGGCGCGAGCGAGCCGCCATCCACGCTCGAGATCTGGCACGCGAAGGACATCATCGTAATGCCGAAGCAGACACTCGACGCGGCGTCCGACCGGCGCCGAAACCTGCTCGCGGTATGGAACCTGGACAGCGGGACGCTCGTCCAGCTCGCCAAGGATCTCGCCAGTGAGCAAGTGACGCCGATCCGGCAGTCGTCGCTCGGCTACGTGGCCGAGTGGTCCAAGTACGCCATGAACCGGACGATCGGCCGGCCGGCTGCCGACCTCTCGCTCGTGGATCTCTCAACCGGCGGGCGCACGCCGCTCCGGGCGAACATCAACGACCGCTTCGTTCAGGCGGGGCCGGCAGGCAAGTACCTGCTGTTCATCGAGGGCGACCAGTACTGGACGATCAACCTGGCGACGCGCGCCATCACGAACGTCACCAAGGCCATCCCGACCTCGTTCATCGACAAGGAGTCCGACCAGACGAGTCCGCAGAAGCCGCCGTTCGGCGTCGCCGGCTGGACGAAAGACGATGGGGCGGTGCTGCTGAACGACAAGTACGAC
>PMKG01000477.1:7388-7639 GCA_003157675.1 Acidobacteriota bacterium | reverse complement strand
CATCATCCTGACCAACGCGGCCGGCGGCATCAACACGTCGTTCGAGTCGGGCGCGCTGATGGTCATCGACGACCACATCAACCTGTTCGGCACCAACCCGCTCATCGGCCCCAACGAGGATCGGTTCGGTCCGCGCTTCCCCGACATGACCGACGCGTACTCGAAACGCCTTCGGGCGCTCGCAGGCGCGGTCGCCGTCGAGCGCGGCATCGGGCTGGCGCACGGCGTCTACGCGGCGCTGCACGGGCCGA
>PMKG01000477.1:0-7362 GCA_003157675.1 Acidobacteriota bacterium | reverse complement strand
GAGGTGATGCTGACCGCCACGCGGGTGAAGGACCAGTTCATCGCGCTCGTCGAAGGAACCATCGCGAGGCTCTGATGGCGGCGTGGGAGAATGCAACCATGATTGATCCCCTCGTCGTTGCCGCGCGTGAAGCCCGCCAGCGCGCTCGCGCCACGTTCTCACACTTCAAGGTCGGCGCCGCGATCGAGACCACGGACGGACGCGTCATCACCGGCTGCAACATCGAGAACGCCACCTACGGCTTGACGCTGTGCGCCGAGCGCGTGGCGCTGTTCAAGGCCGTCTCCGACGGCCACGACTCGTTCCGCCGCATCGCGGTCGTCGCCGACACCGAGGCGCCGACGCCGCCGTGCGGGCCCTGCCGCCAGATCCTCTGGGAGTTCGCCGGTGACATCGAGGTCATCCTCGCGAACCTCGAGGAAGAGAAGGGACGCTACCGCCTGAGCGACCTGCTGCCGCTGCCCTTCGACGCCAGACTGCTCCGAAAAAAGTAGCGACAGGCTTCGGGCAGTCGAGAAGAGCAGGGCTGAAACCCTGCTCTATCTGATGATCCTTGGCAGTTCTGTCTCTGTCCCTGAGCCGTGAGCCCTGAGCCGTGAGCCCTGTTATGATCATTCCCTATGCTTCCAACCGTTGAGTGGAACGACACCGGCGTCGTCCTGATCGACCAGCGCAAGCTGCCGGGCGCCGAGGTGTACGTGACGTGCCGGACGGCCGTCGAGGTGGCGCGGGCCATCAAGACGATGGTGGTGCGCGGGGCCCCGGCGATCGGCGTGACGGCGGCGCTGGGGCTGGCGCTCGCGATGAAGCGCAGCAAGGCGACCGGGACGACGAAGTTCGCCGCCGAGTTCCAGAAGACGTGTGATCTGCTCGCGTCGACGCGGCCGACGGCCGTCAACCTGTTCTGGGCCATCGACCGGATGAAGCGGTACTTTGGCGCCGCCGTCCAGTCCGGAGCGTCGGTCGACGAGATCAAGGTGAGACTGGAAGCCGAGGCGCGCGCCATCGAGGCCGAGGACGTCGCGTCCTGCCGCGCCATCGGGCGGTTCGGCGGCGAACTGGTGCCCGACAGGGCGCGGATTCTCACTCACTGCAACGCCGGCGCGCTGGCGACGGCCGGGTACGGGACGGCGCTCGGCATCATTCGTGGCGCAATCGAGCTCGGCAAGCAGGTGAGCGTCTACGCCGACGAGACGCGGCCGTTTTTGCAGGGCGCCAGGCTCACGGCGTGGGAACTCGTTCACGACGGTATCGACACGACGGTGATCACCGACAACATGGCGGCGACGTTCATGCGGCAGGGGATGATCGACCTGATCGTCGTCGGCGCCGATCGGATCGCGGCCNNGGCGACGTGGCGAACAAGGTCGGCACGTACGGCCTGGCCGTCCTCGCCAAGGAGCATGGGCTGCCGTTCTACGTGGCCGCGCCCAGCTCGACGCTCGACCTGGCGACGCCGAGCGGCGCGGAGATCCCGATCGAGGAGCGCCCGGATCGGGAGGTCACGCACGTCGGGACGACGCGCCTGACGCCCCTGCAGGCGAAGGTCCGCAACCCCGCGTTCGACGTCACGCCGGCCCGTTACGTCACGGCGATCGTCACCGAGCGCGGCGTCTGGCGCGTGCCCTACGCGGAGTCGCTCCGCTTGGCCGCGCAGTCGGAGGCTGGGAAGAGTAGTCGGTAGACGGGAAGAGCAGTCCGACTCTTCAATCGTCCGTTCCGATTCCTCATCGTCAGAGCCGACTCTTCATCGTGAGAGCCGACCACTCATCGTCAGCTCCGATTATGGTGATCCTGGGTATTGAGAGTTCATGCGACGAGACGGCCGCGGCGGTGGTCGCCGAGGTGGACGACCAGGCGCGCCCGTGGCAGATCCGCTCCAGCGTGGTGGCGTCCCAGGTGGCGATCCACCGGGAGTGGGGCGGTGTCGTCCCAGAGCTGGCCTCGCGCCAGCACCTCCGCGATATCTGCGGCGTGGTCGAGAGGGCGCTCGGTGAGGCGGGGATCGCGTTGCGCAGGCCTGCCTTCGACTTCGCTCAGGCCAAGGAAGACCTGCGCTATCTGGTGCCAGAGGGCAATCGACCTGAAGGCCTGCTGCGACCGGAACCACAGGGCAGCGTGGCCGGTTCGATCCACGATGCGATCGACGCGGTGGCCGTGACGCAGGGGCCAGGGCTGGTCGGTTCGTTGCTCGTCGGCCTGCAGTTTGCCAAGTCTCTCGCGGCGTCGATCGACCGGCCGCTGGTCCCGGTCCACCACCTCGCCGGCCTTATCGAGTCGCTCTTTCTCCACAATGGTCCGCTGCCGCTGCCGAGCGTCGTGCTCGTGGTCTCGGGAGGCCATACGAGCCTCTATCTCGTGCCCGAGCCGGGCGTGTATCGCCTGATCGCCCGCACGAGAGACGATGCGGCCGGGGAGGCGTACGACAAGGTGGCGAAGTTACTGGGCCTCGGCTATCCAGGCGGGCCGATCATCGACAAGCTGGCCACCGAGGGGGACGACCGGGCGATCCTGTTTCCGATGACGCGAATCACGCACCGCGACCGGAACGCGCCCGACGTGGCGGGCCGGCTCGACTTCAGTTTCAGCGGGATCAAGACGGCGGTCTTGCGATATGTGAAGGGGCGAGGGGCGCCCGTCCGTCGAAGCCCAGAGGGCGACGGCGGAAGGGGCGAGGGACGAGGGACGGAGCAGCAGCCGCCGTTCGCCGCGGCGGAGACCGCGGATATCTGTGCGAGCTTCCAGCGGGTCGTCGTCGAGACGCTCGTCGACCGGCTGTTCGAGGCCGCCTGGCGGTTCGGCGCGAAGAGCGTGGGGATCGCGGGCGGCGTGTCGGCGAATCGGCGGCTGCGGCGGGATGCCTCGGTGCGCGGGGAGACGCTGGGCCTGCCGGTCTTCCTGCCGACGCTCGCCCTCTCGACCGACAACGCCGCGATGATTGCCGCGGCCGGCCTCCGCCGCCTACGCGCGGGAGTGACGGCGGGCTGGGACCTGAACGCCGAGGCGTCGCTCAAATTGTAGCGGGCGGCGGAGAACAGGCGTGGGCCTGAGCCTTGAGCCCTGAGCCCTGAGCCAGTTATTCCCCCATGACCTTCACGATCACCCTCTTCTTCCGCTGCCCGTCGAATTCCGCGTAGAAGACCTGCTCCCACGGGCCGAGGTCGAGCTTGCCGGCGGTAATCGGCAGGATCACCTGGTGGCCTATGATCGTCCGCTTGAGGTGGGCGTCGGCGTTGTCCTCGCCGGTGTGGTGGTGCCGGTAAGGCCGGCCGGCCGGCGCGAGCTTCTCCAGCCACTCGCCGAAGTCCTCGATGAGGCCGTCCTCCCAGTCGTTGACGTACACGCCCGCGGTGATGTGCATCGCCGACACGAGCGCCATCCCCTCTCGGACGCCGCTGCGCCGGACGATGTCGGCAACTTCGTCGGTGATGCGGACCATCTCGCGTCGCTCGCGGGTCTGGAAGAACAGATACTCGGTCAGGGTCTTCATACCGTGGTCCGCTGGCCGCTGCCCCTACGCCGTCCCCGCCTTCTTCTCCGCCGCCGCCGTGCGCAGCAGCGACACCGCCGTGTACATCACCACGACGATGACGAGCCACATCACGTAGTGGAGCGGCAGGTGTTTCACGACGAGCAGCGCCAGCGCCGAGCCGAAGATGCCGCCCGCGGCGAGTCCCGCCGCCGCGCGCAGGCTGTAGCGCATCCGCCGCACGAACTGCGCGCTCGCCACCGGCATCAGGAACGCGCAGGCGCCCATCATGATCGGAAACGCTGCGCTCGGGCTCATGCCGAGCAGGGCGATGAGCACCATGCACGGGGCGTAGTACCCGATGCCGAGCGGCATGATCGCGCCGAGGAAGAAGCTGCCGACGAGCGCCAGCGCCAGCTTCACGCCGCCCACGCCGAGGACGATGCCCCTGGCGGTGGACGTCTGGACGAAGCCCTCGTAGTCGACGCCGGCGACGGTCGCCTTGACCTCGGACCAGTCCTTGCCCGCGATGACCAACTCGAGCGGGGTATCCGGCGCGAGCGACACCACCGGCGAGGCGGTGTCCGACTTGTCCGAACGGAGCACGGCGGCCTGCGGCCCGACGGCCACCCGGTCCGACGGCATCACGCCAGTCACCTTGGCGAACAGGAAGCCGGCGGCCACGAGCAGGGCGATGCCCATGCCGACCTGGACGGCCCGCCGCGGCAAGCGGGACACGATCCCGGCTCCGAACCAGGCGCCGGCGACAGCGGTCGCGATCATGAGCACCAGCATCGACGGGTCCACGGCGATGACGGCGATCCCGATGAACGCCTGCGTGATGGTCGGCAGGCAGTGACCGACGTTGAGCGTGCCGGGGATGAGCTCGTCCCGCACCAGCNNCGGCGTCCGGCGCGCCGGCGTCGGGCGTGTCAGGATGCTTGCGCGTTTCGTAGACCCAGAGCGCCAGGAAGGCCACGGTCATGACCGCCAGCGCGACAAACAGGACAGCAATCACAGTCACCTCCGCGGGGCCAGCCCCCTCGACTGAGGATTGGCGAGAACTGGTCGGGGAATATATCATGGCAGCGGAAGAATCCACGCGGCCCGCGAGCCGTGAGCCCTGAGCCGTAAGCCGTAAGCCATGAGCCCTGAGCCTTCTATGCTGTCCCGAGAGTCCGCCTGGTCGCTGCTGTGCGAGTGGACGAAGAGCGATGCGTTGCGGAAGCACGCCCTCGCCGTCGAAGCCGCCGTGACCTACTACGCCCGGAAGCTCGGCGAGAACGCCGAGGAGTGGAGCGTCGTCGCGCTGCTGCACGACTTCGACTACGAGCGGTACCCGACGCTCGAGAACCACCCGCTCCGCGGCGCCGAGTTCCTGCGAGAGCAGGGCTGGCCCGAGTGGGTGATCCGGGCGGTGCTCTCGCACGCCGACCACACCAACACGCCGCGCGAGAGCCGGCTCGAGCACACGCTGTTCGCCTGCGACGAGATGGCGGGCTTCGTCACCGCCGCGTCGCTCGTCCGGCCGTCGAAGAGCGTCCTCGACCTCGAGGCGTCGTCGGTCATCAGGCGGATGAAGGACAAGGCCTTCGCGCGCGCCGTCAGCCGCGACGATCTCAGGAAGGGCGCCGAGGAGGTCGGACTGCCGCTCGCCGACCACATCACAAGCGTCATCATGGGGATGCGGGAGCAGGCGGAGGCGCTGGGGCTGAAAGGGACGCTGTAGGCTCAGGACTCAGGGCTCAAGACTCAGGGCTCAAGGCTCAGGCCTCAGGACTCGTAGACACGGCGAAAGCCCAAAGCCGAAAGCCAGAACCAACTCGCTCGTTCTGCCGTATCAGTAAACCAAGATGGCTCAGCCGGATCCTGCCGCCGTCGTGACGCTCGAGTCGGTCAGCGTGGCCTACGGGAACCGCGCGGCGCTGAAGGACGTGTCCGCCGCCTTCGCTCCCGGCGCCACGGGCCTGCTCGGCCCGAACGGCGCCGGCAAGAGCACGCTCCTGAAGTCGCTGCTCGGCTTCCTCGTCCCCACCGCGGGCCGCATGAACGTGCTCGGCCTCGACGTGGCGCACGCCGCCCTCGACGTCCGGCGCCGGATCGGCTACATGCCCGAGACCGACGGGCACATCCCCGGGATGAACGGGGTGGCCTTCGTGGCCTATTGCGGCCAGCTCGCCGGCCTTCCGGCGAGCGACGCCATGCAGCGCGCCCATGAGGTGCTCCACTACGTCGGCCTCGGCGAGGCGCGCTACCGCAATGTCGAGACGTACTCGACCGGGATGAAGCAGCGGATCAAGCTGGCGCAGGCGCTCGTGCACGACCCCGACCTGCTGTTCCTCGACGAGCCGACCAACGGGATGGACCCGAAAGGGCGCGACGAGATGCTGGAGCTCGTGCGCGACCTCGCCCACGAGAAGCAGGTCAACCTGATCCTCTCGTCGCACCTGCTGCCTGACGTCGAGTTCACCTGCGACCGCGTCGTCGTCCTTGACAAGGGCTCCGTCGTGGCCCAGGGGCCGATCGACGCGCTCAAGGGAACGCGCCGCCAGGTGTTCGAGCTGCGGATCAAGGGGGACCGCGCCGCGTTCGCCGCCGTGCTCAACGCCGCCGGCTTCGAGTGCCACGAGGCCGATGAAGACGTGATGCGGGTCTTCGTGCCGAACGACCAGGGCGCGCGGGCGCTGTTTGCCATGGCGGCGCGCGAGCAGGTGCAGGTGCGCCACCTCAAGCCGAGCGTGCCGACGCTCGAGGACGTCTTTGCGAAGGCGGTCGGGGAAGAGTAGGCGGAGTCGATGCCGATACACGACCAAAGCTACCGGCGCTACGCGGGGGGCCGGGAATCTGCCGGGACGGCCTGGATGGTGATTGCGCGAAATGGCATTCTCACCATCGCGCGCAAGCGCCTGTTCATCGGCCTGCTGCTGCTCGCCTGGATCCCGTTCGTCGTCGGCGCCGTGATGGCGTACCTCAACGCCAACTTCCCGCAGTTCACCATCCTGTCGATGACCGCCCAGCGGTTCCGCGACTTCCTCAACACGCAGGACTTTTTCGTCTTCGTGATCACCGTGTGGGTCGGCGCCGGCCTCATCGCCAACGACAAGCGGGCCAACGCGCTGCAGATCTATCTCTCCAAACCGCTGACGCGCACCGAGTACATCGCCGGCAAGCTGGTGATCCTCTCCGTGTTCCTGCTGCTGGTCACCTGGGTGCCCGCCATCCTGCTGCTCGTGCTGCACATGGCCTTCACCGGCAGCCTGACGTTCCTGAGGCAGAATCTCTACCTGTTCCCCGCTGTCACGGTGTTCGCCGGCGTCCAGGTGCTGCTGTCGGCGTTCATGATGCTGGCGCTCTCGTCGATGAGCAAGAGCAGCCGCTACGTGGCGATCCTGTACGCTGGCGCCTATTTCTTCAGTCACGCCGTGTTCAACGTCATCTACGCGGTGACGGGCAGCACGCGGCTCTCGTGGCTCTCGCTGCCCGGCAATCTGAACCAGGTGGGCGACGTCATCTTCCGCCTGCACCCCCGCTACTCGACGCCGCCGTGGGCGTCCGTGCTGGCGATTGCCGTGTTGATCGGCCTTTCGCTCTGGGTGCTCGAGCGTCGCGTCCGCGGCGTGGAGGTGGTTTCATGAACATGGCCGCCACCCCGCCGCCGCCGCTGGCCGCCGTCCAGACGACCGCGTTGTCGAAGTGGTACGGCCAAGTGATCGGCCTGAACGACGTGACGGTCAACGTGCCCGCGGGCGTGACCGGCCTGCTCGGCCCGAACGGCGCCGGCAAGACGACGGTTATCAAGATGCTCACGACGCTGCTGCCCCCCACGTCCGGGAAGGCATTTGTGGGCGGCTTCGACGTGGTGAAACAGTCGAAAGACGTCCGCCGCATCATCG
>PMKG01000372.1 GCA_003157675.1 Acidobacteriota bacterium | reverse complement strand
GGTCACCAAGACCGACACGTCCTGTGTCTACCCGACGGTGACGCTGAACCTGGACGGGCTCCTCTTCCCCTACCTCCGGCTGAACGCCGGCGGCGTGTTCGAGATCAACAAGCTGACCACCGACACCGACGGCACGACGACCAACTCGACGATCTCGAGGAACCGCCCCTTCTTCATGCTGCGCTCGACCAACCCGGTGTTCTCCCCGGGCTTCGGGTTCTTCCGGCGTGAGGACCGGAACAGGACGGCTGGCCAGACCGACGTCAAACTCATCAACAACGAGTGGGACGGCTACCTGGGGTGGAACCCGGACGGCGGGCCCAAGTCCCAGTTCCAGTTCGTCAGGACGGACACCTTCGACTCGAACCGGACGTTCGAGGACATTACCAAGAACTACGGCACGCTGGTGTCCAACTACTCCTTCAAGAACCTGGGCCTCTACTACCGCGGCGCCTATCTCGACACCGACGACCACCTGCACCAGGTGGACACCGTCCAGGTGACGCAGGGCGCCCGGGTGGACTATTCCGCCTCCTTCATCAACAAGCGGCTCACGGTCAACGGGACCTACAACGTCACGCACTCGGACCTGACGACGACGGCGACCGGGGCGGGCGGTGAGGTGCAGGTTCCGGTCACCGCCTTTGCCGGCCTCTCGGCCAACAGCGACACGCCGGTGACGGTGGCGCTGGCGCAGAACCCGCTGCTCATCGACGGCAACGTGACCGCCGGCGCCGGCGTCGATCTGGGCCTGCCCGTCCCTCCCGCGGATACGCAGGCGCGGAACATCGGCCTCGACTTCCTCAACCCCTCGAAGGTCAGCCGCTTCCTGCTCTGGGTCGATCGTGACCTGCCGATCGAGGTGTCCAACTCGTTCTCGTGGGACATCTACAGCAGTGTGGACAACGTGGTCTGGAGACAGGAGACCACCGTGTCGGTGGCGCCGTTCGGCCCGTTCGAGACCCGCTTCCAGATCGACTTCACGCCGATCACCACGCGGTACATCAAGCTGGTCGTGCGGCCGCTGTCTGCCGCCGCGGCGAACGCGGCGAACTACCCGCACATCCTCGTGACCGAGATCCAGCCCTACCTCGTTCAGCCGCCGGGAGAGGTCCACAACCAGTTGACGCAGACGACGCACATCGTCAACGCCGACGTGAGGATGAGGCTTCTCGACGCCGCCGCGCTGTACTACGAGGGGTCCTACTTCTACAACGGTCCGGACCTGTTCGGCAGGCACACCGACACCATGTCGAACGGCTTCTCCGCGAACCGCTCGTTCGGCCGCATCTTCTCGGTGTTCGGGAGGGTCGCGCGCGAGCAGGGTTCGGAGTTCGACGGCGACCGGACCGCGACCGTCACCAACGCGACGCTCACGATCGAACCCTCCGCCGCGCTGAGGACCTCCCTCCTGTGGAACGGGATGGACGAACGGATCGGCGGCGTCCCGCGCACCCGGAACGGGTTCTTCGTTCAGAACGCCGCGCAGCCCTACCAGGGCGTGAACCTCCAGTTCGGCGTCGGCTGGAGCTCGACGACGCAACTCGGCGGCGAGGTCGACAACGATCGGATCGTGAACCTCAGCGGCACGGTCGTCCCCGTGCAGCATGTGAGCCTGACGTTCAACTACGACGACACGTCCACCGACCGCTCGGGCTCCATCACCGGCGGCTTTCCCCACTCGCATACGCAGAGGCTGTATGCCGCGGTTGCCGTCGACCCGACCCGGACGCTCCACCTGGTGGTGGGGCAGGAGGTCGTGGAGGTCACCGGCCAGCAGACGATGACCACGCTTGCGCTCTCCGCCAACTGGGCGCCGTTTCCCGACGGCGCGCTGCAGTTCGTGTTCGCCTACAACAACGACCTGCGGGCCCTGGAGTTCGGGAGGGACAGGAACAGCCTGGTCTCGGTGCGTTGGAACCTGTCGCGCCGTTCGTATATCGACGTGTCGTATCAGCGGACGAGGAGTGAGTTCGTTTTCCAAACAAACGAATCGAGGGTGTTCAGCACCAGTTTGAGGCTGTTTCTTTGATTCGTGGTGAGGCGGCAGCATGAAAAAAGCGCTCAGTCTCGTGGTCTTCGCTCTGGTGGGTCTTGCCGTGGCCGCTCCGGTGTGCACGGCGCAGGTGACCGACGTCTACCGGGATCCGAACATGGACTTCGGGAGCATCCAGAAGGTCGCCGTCGTGCCGTTCACGAACCTGGCCCGGGATCAGGTCATCCCCGAGCGGGTTCGGGACGTGTTCGTCAACCGATTGCTTGCGGCCGACGGGGTGTACGTGCTCCCGGTCGGCGAGGTCGCCCGCGGGATCGCCAAGGTCGAGCCCGCCAACCCTTCGGCGCCGACCGCCGAGGAGGTCGTCAAGCTCGGGGCCGCGCTCAAGGTCGATGCCGTCATCACCGGCGTCGTCCGGGAGTACGGCGACGTGCGCTCCGGCACGACCACGGCGAACATCATCTCGATGAGCATCCAGGTGATCGAGGCCGGCACCGGCAAGGTCGTGTGGAGCGCGTCGGTCACCGAGGGCGGGATCAGCTTCTTCGCCCGGCTGTTCGGCGGCGGAGGCCAGCCCATGAACCGGGTGACCCAGCAGGCCGTTGACGCGATCCTGGACAAGCTGCTCGGCGCGCCGAAGAAGGGAAAGTAGGGCGTCGTGCTGCCGTCCCTGGTCGCCGGTGCGATCTACCTCCTGTTCTTCCTGTCGGGTGCCGCTGCGCTCACCTACCAGGTCGTATGGGTTCGCTCCCTCACGCTGGTGTTCGGGGGAACGCACCTGGCCGTGACGGCGGTCCTCTCCATCTTCATGGCCGGGCTGGCCATCGGCGGCTACGCGTTCGGCAGGCGGGTGGATCGGATCGCGAGGCCGCTGCGCCTCTACGGGCTGCTGGAGTTGGGCATCGCGGCCGGCGCGCTCGTGTTCGAGGGGCTGATGAAGATCTACCCCTCGATCTACGTGGCCGTGGCCGGCGGACGCGACGACGCGACGCTGTACCTCACGTTGGTTCGGATGCTGTTCTCGGTCGTCGCGCTCATCGTGCCGACGATCCTGATGGGGGGAACGCTGCCAGTCATCTCGCGGGTCGTCTGCCGCCGGCCCGAGAACCTGCGCCGCCACCTCTCGTTCCTGTACGGCTTCAACACGCTGGGTTCGGTCCTCGGGGCCCTGATCTCGGGCTTCTTCCTCCTCCGGTTTTATTCGGTCAGCACGACCTTGTATCTTGCCGTTCTCCTGAACGTGCTCATCGGCGTCATCAGCTTCCTGCTGCCGGAACCGACAGCCGCCGCCCCCGAACCGGCCGGCGTGCCCGCGCCGCTCCCTGCGAGTGCCGCAGCGGGCGAGGACGTGCTGCCGCTGCAACTGGTCCTCTGGGGGATCGGTCTCAGCGGATTCTGCGCGCTGGGCTACGAGGTCCTCTGGACGCGTGTCCTTTCCATCGCCGTCGGCGCCAGCGTGTATGGATTCACCATCATCCTGGTCGCCTTCCTGACCGGGATCGGGCTCGGGAGCGAGGCTCACGGCGCGGCGCTGAGAATCTTCAGGAAGCAGTGGCCCGCCAGGCGGGTGGTGGCGTGGTTCGGGATCACGCAGGTCCTCATCGGGATCACGGCCCTGGTCGTCACGGTGTTCCTCCGTGACGTCCCGGCCAACACCGTTCGCCTGCAGCACGTTTTCCTCGGCACAGGTGTGGCGTCGTTCCGCGTGAGGGCCTGGGCCAACTTCCTGCTCGCCTTCCTCTATATGGTCGTGCCGGCGCTGTTCATGGGGGCGGCGTTTCCCCTGGCCGGGGAGGCGCTGGCGACGCGCCGGCGAGCGGTCGGCCGGACGGTCGGCGACGTCCTGAGCGCCAACACCGTCGGCGCCATCCTGGGGGCCGCGGTCAGCGGCCTCGTGATGATCCACGTGTTCGGCATCGAGCGGTCCCTGGAGATCCTGACGCTCATCAACATCGGCGTCGGCCTGGTCGTGCTCGCCAGCCTCCGCAAGCCGCGATGGCTGACCGCGGGCGTCGCGACGGGGATGGCGGCCGTCATCGCCGTGCTGGCCCTGAATCCCGGCCTGGCGAGAATCTGGGACCGCAAGTACTTCGCCATCTTCCGGAGCAACCAGCCCGAGGCGTTCGCCACGCCCGAGATGGTGCGCGAGGCCGTGGACAACACCGACGTCCTCTACTATGCGGAGGGCGTCGAGTCGACGGTCAGCGTCATCCGGGTCAAGGGCGGCGAGCAGGCCTTTCTCACCAACGGCCGCGTCGAAGCGTCGTCACATCTGCAGGCACAGCAGATCCAATACACGCTCGGGCACCTGCCGATGCTGCTCGCCCGAGATCCGAAAGACGTTCTCGTCGTCGGAATGGGCAGCGGGATGACGGCGGGAGCGACGGCTGTCCACCCGGGCGTCGAGCGGGTGACGCTGGCCGAGATCGAGCCGCAGGTGCAGGGGGTCGCGAGGACGTTCGAGGCGTACAACCACCATGTCCTGGACAATCCGAAGGTCAAGGTGGTCCTGAACGACGGTCGGAACTTCCTGATGACCACCCACAGCAAGTTCGACGTCATCACCGCCGACCCGATTCACCCATGGTTCAAGGGCTCGGGGTACCTCTACGCCAGCGAATATTTCGCGCTGGCCGCGGAGCATCTGAAACCCGGCGGCGTCATCGCCCAGTGGCTGCCGATCTACGAACTGACGCCGCAGGATCTCGCCTCGGTCGTCAGGACGTTCCAGCAGCACTTTGCGCACACCTTGATGTGGCTCGATCACAACGACGCGGCGATGGTCGGCAGCAACGCGCCATTCCGCATCGACGAAGCGGACCTCGAGAAGCGGATCGCGGAGCCCGCGATCGCGAGCGACCTCCGAAAGGTCGAGATGGGCTCGGCCACCGATCTGCTCAGCTACTTCGTGATGGGCACCGAGGGGATGAGGCGGTTCGGACAGGGCGGCACCCTGAACACCGACGACCGCCTGTACCTCGAGTTCTCGGCCCCGTTCTCGATCGCGACGTCTGCCGTGATGGCCGTCGATATCGACGCCATCGCCGCTCAGCGGGAGGATATCCTGCCGTACCTGAAGCCGGCGGCGGATCCCGACGCTCGCGAGGCCCAGGCGGCGAAATGGGTGCTCGAGCTCGAGGCCGGACGGGCTGGCGACAGGGCCCTGGCGCTGTTCCTCCGCCTCGGCCCGAGCGACCCGGAGTTTGCGGCGACGCTGCGCCGGCTCAACCAGCAATACCCGTGGTACGCGCCCGGGAAGTTCCTGTGGGGCGAGTACCAGGCGGCGCTGGCGCTCGAGCCCCGCCTCCTGCAGCAGTCGTCCATGACGTTCGCGGCGGAGGACGGGACGACGACGATTGTCGACATGTCCGCCGTCCTCGTGCCCGTGAGCAGGACGCGCGCATCGATCATGTTCGTGGACAATCGCGCCAGGGTGGTCTACGGGCAGCTCTATGTCGACGATTACGAACGCTCCGGGTTCGCCGATCGGTTTGTCCCCGAGGTCATGGGGGCGATCCACGCCGTCTACGAGAGCGAGGCGGCGGCCGCCCGCGTCCGAAAGCAGGCTCTGCCACCGGCGGCCGAGACCCTCCGGAAAATCAAAGCCGTGATAGGCTCGAAGGTCCAACGTGGTCAACCCGGGTCGTAGCGATCCCCGCAAGCGGGAGTTCCAGGTGCGAAGCCGTACGCGCACGCTCATCGTCGGTGGGATCCTCGTGGCGCTCCTGCTCGGCGTGGGGCTCGTCGAGATCCGGGTCTGGCGGGATCGACCGAGTCCGTCAACGGGCCCGATGGTCTCGGTGTCGCAAGCGCCGTCGCCCGACGCGCCCGCTGCGCCGGCGGCTTCGGCGAGCCCGTCACCTCAGCCCAGCACGCCGGCTGCGCCAGCGACCTCGGCGGACCCCGCGCCGTCCCAGCCCGTCGGTCGCCCGGGCGTTCCGGCGCCTGCAGTCGTCGCCCCGAATCCGAGCGTCAGTCCTTCGGTCAGGGCGTCAGTACCTGCGCCGGCCGCGGTTGCGCCCTCGGTCGCGCCGCCGGCGCCGTCCGCGACTTCGCCCTCGGCAACGCGGCCCGCCGCGGTGCCGCCACCTGTCGCGATGTCGCCGTCGACCGCGCCGCCCGCAGCCGTGCGGCCGCCCGTCACGGTCCCATTGGCGGCCCCGCCGCCAGCAGCGGCGTCGGCGCGGGCGCCGGATCCGCCGG
>PMKG01000183.1:213-7713 GCA_003157675.1 Acidobacteriota bacterium | reverse complement strand
TCTCGGCCGACGGCAAGACCATCGTCTACGAGGACAACTTCGGCCTCTGGAAACTCGATACCGCCACCGGCAAGACGAGCGAAATCGTCATCGATATCAAAGCGGACCCCAAGGAGAACGAAAAGGAACTGATCACGCTCTCCGAAGCCCAGGGCTTCCATATTTCGCCCTCCAACAAGCGCGCCGCCGTGGTGGCGCACGGCGAGATCTTCACCATCGCCACCGACAAGGGAGAGCCGCAGCGCGTCAGCGAGACCGCGTGGAAAGAGCAGGAGCCACGCTGGTCGCCCAACGGCAAGTGGATCGCCTTCGTCAGCGACCGCTCCGGCCGTGAAGAAGTCTACCTCTCCGACGAGCCCGGCAAGAACCCGAGGAAGATCAGCGACGCCGATTGCGACAAGAGCGGCATCGTCTGGGCGCCGGATGCCAAAACCCTCATGTGGAGCGGCAGCGACCACAAACTGCGCATGGTGGATGTGGAGAGCGGCAAAACCGATATCGTGGCACAGAGCGATGCCGGCAACGTGACCGCCGCGCAGTATTCGCCCGACGGCAAATTTATCTCCTTCTCGCGGCAGGATAAGCTGCTGCGTGCCCATGTGTGGGTGAAGGAACTCGCCAACGGGCAGGAGCACATGATCGGCGGCGAGGATTTCCTGCAATCGAGCGGCGCCCGTTGGACGCCCGATGGCAAGAAGCTGTTGCTGATCGGCGGCGTGGGCGCGCCGGCCATGGCCGCGTTGAACCGCACCGTCACCCAGCTTTACGCGGTCGCCCTGCAACCGGCGGAGAAAGCGCCCGACACGAACGAGATCAATAGCGAAGAGCAGGCCATGGCCGCCGGCAACGATACCGCCGCCGCCGGACGCGGCGGGCGCGGCGGCGCGGGCGGCGGGGCAGCGGGTGGAGCGGCAGCGGTTCCGGCAGCGCAGGCCGCCGTGCCGCGCGCGTTCGAGTACGGCAAGGACTGGACGGCGGGAGCCGGCGGCCGCGGCGGCGGCGTGTCGGCGGTCGAGATCAAGGCGGCGAAGCTCGTCTTCGTCGGCAACGGCTACATCATCAACAAGACCAAGGCGAACCCGTACCAGGGGATCGACGTCCGCGGCAAGGTGATGATCGTGGCCGGGATGCCGGCCGAACTGGCGGCCGCGGCGGCCGCCGGGCGCGGCGGCGCGCGCGGAGGCCCCAACCCGCTCGGCGTCGAGAACACCGACTTCGTGACGCCGCAGACCTACGCCGCCAAGAACGGCGCGGCCGGGATCGTCATGATCCCGAACTTCCAGCAGCTCTCCGCGATGGCCAGCCCCGCGCCGCAGCGCGCGTCGCTCAACGGCCCGTCGTACCAGGTCGTGAAGTTCATGGCCAACCGGCCCGCCTCGGTGCCGACGATCACCGCCGGCATCGACCTCATCAACGCGCTGTTCCAGGGAGAGAAGCTGAACGGCTCGCAGGTGTTCACCGCCGGGTCGGCGAGCACGGCGGCCGAGTCGTTCGAGCTGACGGCGGCCAAGACGGTCTCGCTCAAGATCGCGGTCACCAGCGCGAAGAACCACGCCTACAATGTCATGGCGGTGCTCGAAGGGCGCGATCCGGTGCTCAAGAACGAGTACGTGGTCATGAGCGCCCACCTCGACCACATCGGCCTGGCGCAGCCGGACGCGAACGGCGACGGGATCAACAACGGCGCGGACGACGACGCGTCGGGGTGTGTGGCGCTGATGGCGACGGCGCACGCCTACGTGATGGGCGCGTCGAAGGGGATGCGGCCCAGGCGGACGATGATCTTCCTGTGGGTGGCGGGCGAGGAGAAGGGGCTCTGGGGCTCGCAGTTCTTCAACGAGTTCCCGCCGGTCGACATCACGAAGGTCGTTGCCGACCTCAACATGGACATGATCGGCCGCAGCAAGACGCCGGGCTACGTGGATCCGGCCTCCTACAAGCTCGCCGAGCCGAACGAGGTCTTCATCGTCGGGCCGCGCGTGGCGAGCGACGAGATGGGGAAGATCCTGCAGCAGGTCAACGGGTCGTACCTAAAGCTGAAGCTCAACGATTTCTACGACACGACGGCGCCCGATGCGACGCATGACAACCTCGGGCCGAGCGCGTCGGGTCAGCGGATCTTCTACCGCAGCGACCACTACAACTTCGTGAAGATGGGGATCCCGATCGCCTTCTTCAGCGACGGCCTGCACGTGGATTACCACCGCGTCACCGACAGCGCCGAAAAGATCGACTACGACAAGGTGGAGGCGGTCTCGAAGACGATCTACGCCGTGAGCTGGACGCTGGGGAACTCCGCCACCCGGCCGACACTTAACGAGAAGCTTCCCGAGCAGCTCGTGAACGACATGAAGACGGTGAAGGATCAAGGCTGGGGTAAGCGGGAGCCGGGCCTATAATCAATAGATGATGGCTCGCTCCAAGGCCGTCGAATCTTGCATTCCGGCGGTGTCGATCCTGGGGATCGGCACCGCCCTTCCTCCCCGCTGCTTCTCGCAGGCCGAATCCCTGGCATGGGGGCTGGCGCACATCCCGCTCGCGCCGGCCACGCGAGAGCTGTACGAGAAGGTCCTCGGCGATCCCGGCATCGCCACGCGCCACCTCGCTCTGGACGACCTGTCCGAGCTCCTCGAGACGAACCACGACACGATCATCGCCCGATTCGAGCGCCGGGCCGGGGAGCTGTCGGCGCGCTCGCTCGCTCGAGCGCTCGAGGTCGCCGGCGTGGAGGCGGCATCGGTGGACTTCCTGGCCGCGACCACCTGCACGGGCTATCTGTGCCCGGGTCTCACGTCCTACGTGATGGAGCGCGCGGCGCTTCGTCCGGACATCCGCCGGGTCGACGTGGTCGGGATGGGCTGCGGCGCGGCGATGCCGGCGCTCGAGCAGGCCTGCTACTTCCTGGCCGCGCATCCAGACGGCACGGCCGCGGTGGTGAGCACGGAGATCTGCAGCGCGGCGATCTTCCTCGGCGACGCGCCCGAACTGGTGATTTCGAACACGATCTTCGGCGACGGTTCGGCGGCGGCCATTCTCAGGCGACGGGAACGGGCTGCGTCCGCGGGCAATGGCGGGCCGCGCCCGACGCTGGTCGGGTTCCGGTCGCTGACGCTGCCCGAGTGGCGGGACACGCTGCGGTTCAGGACCGAGGGCGGGCACCTCAGGAACGTGCTCAGCCGTGACGTGCCGATCAGGGCAGGCGTGGCGTGCAAGCGTCTCGTGATCGAGCTACTCGGCGAGCACGGCGTCGGCATGGACGCGATTCGCCACTGGGTGATGCACGCGGGCGGCCGGCTGGTGCTCGACGCCATCGAACGCGCGCTGGAACTCCCGGCGACGGCCCTCGAGGCGGCCCGCGCGGTCCTGCACGACGCCGGCAACCTCTCCTCGCCCACGGTGCTCTTCGTGCTCGACGAGGAGCAGCGGCGGCGGCCTCCGGCCCCCGGCGACCTCGGCATCGTCAGCTCCTTCGGCGCCGGCTTCGCGGCGCACGCCGCGCTCGTGGAGTACTGACGCCATGGCCGGGCACCCGCTGAGCAGGACGCTCGGCCTCGACCGCCGCTCGTCGGCCGACGAGATCATGGACACCGAGCCGTTGTCCGCGCCGGTCGTCGACCGGACGCTCAGATTCCTCGAACTGACCAACCGGCGGTTCGGCGGCGCGGGCATCGTCCTCCGCACGCTCGAGTGGTGGCGGGTCGGCTGGCCGGCCGGCGCCGCTCTCCGCCTGCTCGACGTCGGCACCGGCGCCGCCGACATTCCGCGCGCGCTCCTCGCCTGGGCACATTCGGTCGGCGTCGACATGTCGATCACCGCCATCGACAGCGCGCCGGACGTCGCGGCGGCTGCCCGCGAACGGGCCCGCGGCATACGCGGACTCTCCATCGAGCTGGCCAGCCTCGCTGAGGTCGCCGCGTCGGGTCGGCAGTTCGACTACGTCACCGCGTCGCTCTTCCTGCACCACGTGCCGCCCGGCCGCACGGCCGACGCGCTCGCGTCACTCGACCGGCTGGCCACGCGGGGCGTCGTCATCAGCGACCTCAGGCGATCCTGGCTGGCGCTGGCGGGCGTCGGCCTGCTCGCGTACGCCGCCGGCAACGCCGTCGTACGCCACGACGGTCCGCTGTCGGTCAGGCGGGCGTTCACCGTGGAGGAACTGCGCGGGCTGGCCTCGGAGTGCGGGTTGGGCTACCTCACCGCCAGATCCGAGGGCCCCTTCCGTGTGAGCCTATCGGGAGAGAAGCATGGCGCCGCCTGACGCGCTCATCGTCGGAGCCGGGCCGGCCGGACTGAGTGCCGCCATTGCGCTGCGAGCGGCCGGCGCCGACGTCATCGTGCTCGAGCAGCATCCGTCGCCGCCGCCGCGCGTGTGCGGCGCGTTCATCAACCCCGAGGGGGCGGCGCACCTCGAGACGCTGGGCGTCATGCCGAGACTCTCAGATGCGGCCGCGCCCGTGACCGACGCGACGCTGACATGGGCCGGAGGCGGGCGCGGTCGCGTGCCGATTGCGCGTAGCGCCCGTGCCGGCCTCGCGGTGCCGCGGCCGGTGCTCGAGCGCGCGATGGCCGAGCATCTGGCGGCCGTCGGCGGCAGGATACGCTGGAACGCGCGCGTCACCGGCGCCGAACGGCGGGGATGCATCTGGGCGGTCGAGGTGATGTCCGGGACCGTGCCCGACCGGCTCGTCGCGCCGTGGCTCGTCGTGGCCGACGGCCGGTTCTCGTCGCTCTCGGGGCGGCGTGTGTCGAAGACGCGCGCCGGGTGGTTCGGGTGGAACGCGTCGTTCACGGGCGTCGATCAGCCGCCCGGCGCCCTGTCGCTCCATTTCGGCCGCCACGGGTATGTCGGCCTGCTGACCTTCCTCGACGGCACGACCAACGTCTGCGGCCTGACGCGCCGCGACGCCGCGGCGACGGCGTCGTGGGAGGCCGTGCTGGCAGAGGCGATCGACGAGCTGCCAGCGCTCTCGTCGCTGCTCCGGCCGGCGACGAGAGTCGACGCCTTCCGCGGCGTCGGACCGCTGCCGTTCTCGCGGCGGATGTGGACGGCCGACGGGCCGCTGCTCGGGGGAGATGCTGCAGCCGTCGGTGATCCCTACATGGGCGAGGGAATCAGCCGGGCGCTCGGCACCGGCCCCGCGCTCACCGCGGCGCTGGGGCGTGGCGGCCTGGAGGGATCGCCGCTGGCCATGTCGGACAGATACAACGCGGTCTGGCGGCACCGCTATCACCCGCGCCTGCGGTTCGGGACCGTCGCGCGCTGGATGCTCGGTCACCCGCGGCTCTCTCCGTCGGCGCTGACGCAGGTCGTCTCCCACCCGTTCCTGCTCCGCCTCGTGCTCTCGCTTACGCATGCGACGCGGTCCTAGGCCGATGTAGGGTGGGCGCAAGGGCCGCCCCTATGCATGGATGTCGCGCCTCGTGCCTTGGCAACCCTAAAGGGTCGCCCCACATACGATCCTTCTCGTCCCTCGTCCCAACCCTCGACCCGTGATCCCTGCTCAGGCCTTTGATTCTCCCGCACTCTGAAATATCCTGAGGGGTCACCGAGCCGTTGAACGATGAACCTGCGAGTCCTGCTGGCCACCCCGTACGACCTGACGGTGCCGGGAGGCGTCAACAGCCAGAGCCTTGGTCTGCTTGACGCGCTGACCGGGCGCGGCGTCGACGCGCGCCTGGTCGGCCCGTCGTCGGGTGAGACGAACGGGGGAGACCCGCGTGTGGTGGTGGCGGGCCATGTCTCGCACCTGCCGTTCAATGGCGCGATGAGCCGCGTGGCCTCGGACCCGCGCATCCTCTTCACGCTGCGCCGGCTGGTGCGCGAGTTCGACCCCGATGTCGTGCACGTGCAGGAGCCGGTGAGCCCGCTGCCGTGCGCCGCCCTGCTGTGGCTGGCTCCGCGCCGCGCGCTTCGCGTGGGCACCTTCCACACCTACTCCGAGACCGGCCGCGGCTACCTGTGGACCTGGCCGTACGTCCAGGCCGTGTGGTCGAAGCTGGACGTGCGGGTGGCGGTGTCGGAGGCGGCCCGGGAATTCGCCACGCGCTTCCACCGCGCCGACTTCGAGATCATCCCGAACGCGATCGACCTGCCGGCGTTGCTGCCGCCGCCGGCCGGGAAAACGGGCCCGCCGCGCGTCCTGTTCGTCGGCCGGCTCGACGAGCCGCGCAAGGGATTCGGCGTGTTCCTGCGGGCCATCCGGCTGGTCGAAACGGAGGCGCCGGGCACGCTGACCGCGACGGTCATCGGTCGCGGAGCCGACGAGTGGCGAGAGGAAGCCGCGGGGCTGCCGGTGCGGTTCGAGGGCGAGGTGGTTGACGAGGGGCTCGCCCGGGCCTATGCCGAGGCCGACATCGTGGCCGTCCCGTCGGTCGGCGGCGAAAGTTTCGGCCTCGTGCCACTCGAGGCGATGGCGCATCACCGGCCGGTCGTCGCGTCGGGAATCGCGGGGTATGCCGCCTGGATGGAAGGGGCCGCCCGCCTCGTGCCGCCGGCCGATGAGGCCGCGCTCGCTGCAGCCCTGAAGGAACTGGCCGCCAGCCCCGCGCTACGCGCCGATCTTTCGGCGCGCGGCGCGGAGGTGGCCCGACAGCACTCCTGGGACGCCGTCGTGGAGCGCTGGCTGGCGCTCTACCGGGCCGGCGTCCCGCAATCCGCTCGGAGGACCCCATGAAGACCGCCATCGCCTGTTCTCTATTCTGCCTCGTCGCCGCGTCCTCCTTCGCGCAGTCCGTGAGGCCGCCGATACAGGTCTACGTGTGGACGGCCAGGCCGGACACCGCCGGCCCCGATCAGCGGGGCCGCGAGGACTCCGTCGACGATCTGATCAAGGTGCTTGACGGGAACCGGTACAGGCGAACGCTCGCCGCCGCGGCCACGAGGGAAGCGAGCGAGATCCAGGTCGAAGTGGTCATGCGCGGGGCGGTCAACACGCGCGGGCGGTACCAGCCCATCGATTCGCTGGGCAAGAAGTCGCACGCGGCCAGCGATGCGCTGACGCTGTTCGCCACGCTTCGGTTTCGCGACTACCGCCTCGACCTGAGCTGCAGCGCCGGTGAAGACAACATGCTCTGGCGGAGGACTGCACAGGTGTGCGCCGACAAGATTCTGGAATGGACGCAGGCCAACCTCGGCCGGGTCCGACCGACGAAATAGAGAAGGTCCTCCTACTTGATTTCCTTCAACAGCGCCGCCACCGCCGCCTCGAGCTGCTGATCCTTGCCGGTGATCACCACGCTGTAGTCGTTCATCACCTTGATGTCCGGCTCGGTCTGCTGGTTCTCGAGGTACTTGCCCGTCGTCGCGTCCTTCACGCCGGAGTGCGGCACGCCCCACTGGATGCCGTCGGCCACGCTTTCCCACCCGGCGAACGTGCAGGTGCCGGGCGTCGGCATGCCGACCAGCTTGCCGAGGTTCAGCGCCTTCACCGTGTAGGCGTAGCAGTGGCCGTCGCTGTAGTTCGCCTCGTTGGCCATCGAGATGCTGGGCTTGGTCCAGCG
>PMKG01000183.1:0-173 GCA_003157675.1 Acidobacteriota bacterium | reverse complement strand
CCGAGCTGTCCCTGGCTGAGCCGGTCGACTTCCTGTTCGTTGCGGCGCACCCACCGCGCGTACAGCAGCCGGTTCTCTTCGCCGAGCGTAACCGGCTTGACGACGACGTCGAAGCGCTTGTCGGCGTCCGCGACGCGGAGCAGCGTCTTCTTGCCGGCCTTGCGGTTGAGGAA
>PMKG01000432.1 GCA_003157675.1 Acidobacteriota bacterium | reverse complement strand
CTGTCGCACCGGCTGCGCACGCCGCTCACCGCGCTGCAGACCGACCTCTACATCGCGCGCACCGAGGCCAAGACGCCCGCGGAGCGCAGCCGCATCGTGGCCGCGAGTCGGCAGGCCAAGCGCCTCGAAGACCTCGCCGACAACCTCCTGCGCCTGTCTCGCCTGGAAGCGGGGGAGGCGGTCGACCTGGCGCGGGTCGACGTGGGGGCGCTCGTCTCGTCGAGTGCCGACGGGATCGCCTCTCGCGCCGAGCAGGCGGGGCTGCGCCTCGAGGTCGCGGTCGCGCGACGCGGCGGGCCGTTCGTGACGTCGGACGCGGCCAAGCTCGCCGTCGCCGTCGAGAACCTGCTCGACAACGCGGTCAAGTACACGCCGGCCGGCGGCCACGTGACGCTGAAGGCTCGCGCCGACGGCGACGAGGTCGCGCTCGACGTCGAGGACGACGGGCCGGGGATCGCGGCGGAGGATCTGCCGCGCATCTGGGATCGGCTCTACCGTGGGGACCGGAGCCGGTCCGAGCGGGGTCTCGGCCTGGGCCTGAGCCTCGTCCGCGCCATCGTCGAGGCGCACAAGGGCCGCGTCGAGGTCGTATCGGCGCCCGACCACGGGGCGAGGTTCACGATCCATCTGGCCGGCGTCAGGCAACCCTGAAGGGTCGCTCCTCGTCCCTATCGAGTCACCCTGAACGCCTCACGTGACATGACGCGACCGTCGATGAGGATGTCAACGTAGTACCAACCGGATGCCGCCGGCACCGGAAGCTCCCAGTCCGAGAACACCGGCGAACCGACCTTGAAATCGACTTTCGTTGGCTTGCTGTCCGAGACGACCACGTTGTCGACGGTCGAGCACCGGAGCTGCATCATGCCGCGCAGGCGCTGCTTGGGGTCCCACGTGATGAACGCCACGATCTTCTTGTCGGCACCCGTGAACACCTCGCGTTGATCCAGCGGCCTCAACTGGTCGCGCTGCACCCCGGCGGCGGTCCCGGCACTCATGACGTGATCCCGCCCGCTGACCGGGTCCCGCAGGACGCGCTGCTGACGCAAGTCCTGGAACGACGTTCCCGCCGAGGTCGGGGTGTCCGCCACGAGAGAGAGTGGGACGACCACCGTCCCGGTCGATGAGGCACGCAAGTCGAAACGTACACCGAGAGAGGTCAGCCCGGGTGTCAGACCTCCACCGATGAGGCCGATCAATTGACCGTCCTGATCCACGACCGGCGAGCCTGGTGGCGGTGTCTGGGTGGCAAACTCCACGATCAGTCGCGGTCCGCCTCCGGGGGCCGTGGCGCGACCGGTGACGCCGCATTCGGCCAGCGCCCTGCCGCCCGGCATGCCGGACAGTGAGAAGCACCGGTCGCCGATCCTGGGCTGCTCTTCGGCGGCCGGCAGCGCCCGCGGGAGGCTCGTCGCCACCGGCAGGATGGCCCAATCCTGCGTTCGGCTCCACGCGCGCACGGCCGTCAACGGAGCGCGGCGGCCATCGGGCAACACCGCCGTGAGGTCGCCCGCGGCGTCAATGGACGTGAACGACGTCGCGAGGACGTTCGGGGCCAGGAGCACACCGCCGCGGCCTGCCGCCAGGTACCCTTCGACCTGGCTCGAGTCGAGCGACACGAAGACCTTCTCGAGCCGGTCGTAGAGTTCCGCTTGCGACAGCAGCGGGTGCGGCGCGGGCGGCGGCGGTCCACCGCTGGCATCCACGACTTCGATACTGAGAGAGCCGGCCGGTACGCCGTCGATCAGGGCATCAAGAGTCCACTGCCCCAGTGGCGTAGTCCGCGACAGCGGCAGCACCCAGTAGGCCCCAAATCGAGGGGTCGTCGCACGGTACTCGAACTCCGAGGACGTGCTGAGGCCCGACGGCCCGCGCCACCGGCCCGCGAGCTTGTACGCGCCCGGTGCGCCTTCCCACTGGAAGTAGACCACCACCTGGGAATCCGCGATCCGGTTGAACACCGTTCGCTGTTCGTCGAGGCGGTATTCGCCGCGGCTGGTCGTCCCGCTCGGACCGGCCGAGACCTGGAGCAGGCGAAACGTCGGCGGCGGGTTCTGGCCGGCGGCGTGCGTCGCCGGACCGTTCCCGGCCTGAAGCGGCGCGAGAACCAGGGCGGCAGCCAGAAGCGCACAATCGAGCATGGGGTCGGGTCCTCCATACGCGTCGCACGAGACGAGCCACAGCCTACCACACAGCCTCCTGACCCAGGGCTTCAGGCCCTCGCCCCTTCCATTACACCGATGTAATCCCCCTGACACGACCGTGTAATCCGCGCACTCGTCTCATTAGATAGAAGCGTCCATGAGCGCCGGGCGTCGTTCGGTAACTCGGCCCGGCCCCAGGCACGAGGGTGAGACATGAACAGCGAGCGACTTCGGCAGATGTTCACCAGGAATAGAAAGCCGGCCATGCTGGCCGCCGTCGTCCTGCTGACTGGCGTGTTGATCGGCTGGACCGCGGCCGACGCGCGGCTCGACGCCGCGCCGGGGGCGTCGCCCGCGACCGCGGCCGCCGGCGTCCCGCAGATCCAGCAGAGCCGCGGCGTCGCGATGCGCGCGCCGGACTCGTACGCCGACGTCGTGGCCGAGGTGGCGCCGGCCGTCGTGACCATCCGCGCCGAGCGCGTGGTGCGCGAGGCCGCCAACCCCTTCAGCAACGACCCGTTCTTCCAGCAGTTCTTCGGCCAGCAGGGCCGCAACTTCAACGTCAAACCGCAGCCGCGCGAGGAGGGCGCCCTCGGGTCCGGCGTCATCGTCAGTCCCGACGGCTACATTCTGACCAACGCCCACGTGATCGAGGGGGCGAGCAAGATCAACGTCGAGCTGACCGACCGGCGGACGTTCGTCGCCAAGCTCGTCGGGTCCGACAAGCCGTCGGATCTCGCCGTGCTGAAGATCGAGGCCAACGGCCTGCACAGCCTGCCGCTCGGTGATACGAAGCAGGTGCGCGTGGGCGACGTGGTGCTGGCCGTCGGGAACCCGCTCGGTGTCGGCCAGACGGTCACTCTGGGGATCATCAGCGCGAAGGGCCGAGCCACCGGCGGGGGTGACGGCAGCTTCGAGGACTTTCTGCAGACCGACGCGCCGATCAACCAGGGAAACTCGGGCGGCGCGCTGGTGAACACGCGGGGCGAACTGGTGGGGATCAACTCGCAGATCCTGTCGCCCTCCGGCGGCAGCATCGGCCTCGGCTTCGCCATCCCCTCCAACATGGCTCAGAACGTGATGGCGCAGCTCATCAAGACCGGCACCGTA
>PMKG01000141.1 GCA_003157675.1 Acidobacteriota bacterium | reverse complement strand
TCAAGGACATGGCCGGCCTGCTCACCCCCGACGATGCGGCGGCGCTGGTCGGAAGGCTGAAGAAGGAACTGTCGATCCCGGTGGTGGTGCACACCCACTTCACGAGCGGCATGGCCTACATGACGCTGCTGCGCGCCATCGACGCCGGCGCGGACATCGTCGACACCTGCCTGGCGCCGTTCGCGCTCCGCACGTCGCACGCGGCCGTGGAGCCGATCGTCGCGGCGCTGGCGGGCCGCCCGCGGGATACCGGCCTCGACATCGCGCGCCTCCTCGAGCTCGGCGAGCACTTCGAGCGGATCGCCCCGAAGTACCGCGAGTTCCTCGACGATACGAAGGTCTCGGTCATCGACACCGGGGTGCTCACGCACCAGATCCCCGGCGGGATGTTCAGCAACATGATGGCGCAGCTGCGGCAGGCGGGCGCGCTCGACCGGCTGCCCGAGGTCTACGAGGAACTGCCGCGGACGCGGCGCGAGCTGGGCTACCCGCCGCTCGTCACGCCGACCAGCCAGATCGTCGGCACGCAGGCGATGCTGAACGTGCTGTTCGGCCGCTACAAGATGATCTCGAACGAGGTGAAGGACTACTGCTACGGCCTCTACGGGCAGCCGCCCGCCGAGGTCGACCCCGATGTCAGGAAACTCGCGCTTGCCGGTTACGAGCGCGGCACCGAGCCCATCACCGGCCGCGCGGCCGACCTGCTGCCGCCGGAGCTCGAGAAGGCCGAAGCCGCCACGAAGGGCCTCGCGCGTGACGTCGGCGACGTGCTGTGCTACGCGCTCTACCCCACCACGGGGCTTCGGTTCCTCAAGTGGAAGTACGGCCTCGAATCGCCGCCGCCCGAGACTCGGCCGCGGACGCTCGATGACGTGCGGCGCGAGGACGAACTCGTCGCGAAGGCCCGCAAGGGGCTGCTCGTGGAAGCCGGCCACGCCGGCGCGGCATCGTCGGGCGGGCCGGCCCCGCGGCACTTCACGGTGAAAGTGGGCGCGGAGGTGTTCCGCGTCGAAGTCGAGGCGGACGCGGCAGGCGCTGGGACGGACACCGCGGCGGCAGACACCGCAGTCGAATCGGTCGCGGCGGATTCAGCGGTGACCGCGCCGATGCCCGGCCTCGTCCTCCGCTACATGGTCGGTGTCGGGGACGTCGTGAAGTCGGGCGACCCGGTGGTCCTGATCGAAGCGATGAAGATGCAGAACACGCTGCCCGCGCCGCGCGACGGGCGCGTGGCGAAGCTGATGTTCCGCACCGGTGACAACGCCAACCGGGGGGACGTGCTCCTCACGCTCGACTGACGCACCCGGCGCAGTACACTTTCTCTTATGGGCGAACGACGTTTCGACCTGATCGGGATCGACGGCGACGACACGTTGTGGCACAACGAGCGCGACTACGTCGAGGCGCGGGAACGCTTCGGGCGGATGATCGCGCTCAGCGGAGTCGCCGCCGGGCCGGACGAGCTCACCGAGGCCATCAACCGGACCGAGCTGCAGAACATCCGGTACTACGGCTACGGCGTCAGCAGCTTCGTGCTCTCGCTCATCGAGACTGCCATCCGGCTGACCGACGGGCGCATCGGCGGCCGCGACATTGCGGAACTGCTGGAGGTCGCCAAATCGATGTTGACCTCGGAGGTCGAACTCTTCGAGGGGGCACGGGAGGCGTTGGAGGCGCTCTCGGGCACCTACCCGCTCGCCCTGATCACGAAAGGGGACCTGTTGCACCAGCGCAGCAAGCTCGAGCGATCCGGGCTGGCGCGACATTTCCGCCACGTCGAGGTCGTGAGCCACAAGACGCCGGACGTCTACCGCGAAATCCTCTCACGCCTCGGCGTCGAGCCAAGCCGGTTCCTCATGGTCGGCAACTCGCCGCGCTCCGACATCCTTCCGGTGCTCGCCCTGGGCGGCTCTGCCGTGCACGTGCCGGCGGCGCTCAGCTGGGCGCACGAGGAAGAAGAACTACCGTCCGGCCTCGGATCCCGCTGCGTCGTGCTGAGGAGCCTCCTCGACCTCGCGGACACGATCAGCGAGTGGTCGGCGTAGCTGCGCCGCCCGAGACCACCCGGCGCGGGCGATCCCGCTCAGTGTCTCGGCAGGAACTCGAGATCCTGCACGTCGCTCGAAAGCGCACGGTCGCCCGCCGCGATCTCCTTCATGCGAATGAGGTCGCGCCGGCTCGCGACGCGCATGACGAACGACCGGATCTTCTTCCGCGTCGATCGGGCATGCACCTCGCGCGCCAGCATCGGGAAGTCGAAGAGCAGGTCGACTCTGAGGCCGAGGCCCCGATGGAAGAAGTAGGCGGACAGGGGCCGGTCAATCCGAAGCCGCGAGAAGGCGACCTCTTCGCTGTCGAGCGTGCGAAGGATGTTGCCGTGTCCGTCCGTCTTCGAGGCGAGCGCGAAGCCGCGCCGATACAGCACGTCGAGAAGCGCTTCCTGCTCGCGCGCCTCCCGGATGACGAGGAAGTCGAAGTCCTTGGTGATCCTCGGCGATCCGAGGACGACGAGGGCCATGCCCCCGACCAGCGTGGGTTGATACCCGAGCCGGGTGAGGTCGGTCAGCAGTTCCCCCACCGCCCCGAGCAGGTCGGCGGCCTGGTCTCCGGTCCTACGTCTCGGTCTCGGCGACATAGATGCCGGGCAGTCTCCGACGGCAATTCGTTTCAGAGCGGACGACGGCGGGCGGGTGGAGCTCGTGCATGGCCCGGACGTAATCGAAGTTGGTCCGGATGGCCCGCGCGAGACGGAGCGATTCGCCGCGCGCGGTCGCGCCCGTTCGTGCGATGTCCTCGAGGCGCTGCTTCGACAGCCGGCGCGCGCGGCTGAGCCCGCCTCGCCGGCCGAGCGCCCTGGCGATCTCCGCGATGTCCATCGAGGTCATTTTAGCTTAGCGCTAAGCACATTGTCGAGCAGCCGCCGCGAAATGATGCTCCAGATCGCGTAGGAAAGGCGCCGGCGCGAGTGGCGGGCGATCGGCCCGTCCCAGAACGCGCCTTCGACCACTTCGCACGTCGAGGGCACGCTGCCGATTTCGAGCGGGTGCTTCTGCTCGGACGCGTAACGCTCCAGCGTCTCGGCCGACGGCGTCGCGGTGTTGACGACGACGACGTCCACCGGCCGGCCGATCGCCTCGCCGATCCAGCGCACTTCGTCCGCCGCCGTGAAGCCGGTCATGCCGAGGCCTTCGGTCAGCAGGTTGGCGACCAGGATGATCGGCCCCTCGACCTGCCGAAGCGCCTCGGCCATCCCGCTCACGAGGAGCGGCGGCATCAGGCTGGTGAAGAAGCTGCCCGGCCCGATGATGGCGGTTTCGAACTGCCCGATGGCGTCCGCAACCTTGCCGTGCAGGCACGGGAGCGGCTCGAGCCAGACGCGCCGGACCGCTCTCCCTTCGCGCTGCCCGGCGTCGACCTCGACTTCGCCCGACGTTCGCGAGCCGTCGGTGAACTCCGCGCAAATCGACGAGTGCTCGACGCTGGCCGGCCACACGCGCCCGCGGCAGCCGAGCAGCGCCCGAAGGCCGTCGACGGCCGCCAGGAAATCGCCGCTGTGCCGCTCCATCATCGACAGCAGCAGGTTCCCGCCGGTGTGGCCCGCGAGCCTGGCGTGTTCGAGCGTCGGGAGCCGCGAGAGCAGAACGCGACGCGCCTCGGCCTCGTTGCGCGCGAGGGCGAGCGCGCACTTGAGGATGTCGCCAGGCGGCAGCACCCCGAGCTGGTCGCGCAGCATCCCCGAACTGCCGCCGCTGTCGAACATCGTGACGACCGCGTTCACCTGCAGCCAGGGATTCGTCTTCAGGCCGCCGAGCAGGCTCGGGAGGCCCGTGCCGCCACCGATGCATCCGACCTCGATCTCGCGCAGGCGCATAGGGCGCATTCTACATCTACTCCGGCCAGCGGCTCGCGGCTGGCGGCTGACGGCCGGCGAGGACGCCGGCTCCACCATCTGGGTGGCGCGGGCCTCCTGGCCCGCGTCGTCGCGCGCCGCCCCCGGAAGGAACCGGCCTCTGATGCATACGCTCACTCAGCACCGCCGCAAGTCGCAAGCCGCGAGTCACGAGCCGATCGACTAGAATAATCACCGTACCGCGTTGAGGAGGAGTCATGGGTTCCATCAGTTCGTGGCGCGAGGCGGTCGACGGCCTGATCGCCGACCTGCGCGCCGTGCTCGACACCCGGCTCCGTTCGCTCGTCGTCTACGAGGCGCACGGGACGCTCGGCGACACGTCCGCGGCCGACGAGGGAGAGCTGCAGCACGGCGATCGCGTGCATACGCTCGTGGTGGTCGACGACCTGCGGCACGCGGACCTGGCGCGGCTGGCGCCGCTCTCGAAGGCCTGGACGAAGCGGGGCCTGGCGGTCCCCTTGATACTCGCGGCGGACGAGGTCCGCCGCTCGCTCGACGCGTTCCCGCTCGAGTTCAGCCAAATGATCGCCCGCCATGTGGTCGTCATCGGCGAGAACCCGTTCGCCGGCCTCGAGGTGGCGGACGCCGACCTGCGGCGCGCGTGCGAAACGCAGGCACGCAGCCACCTGCTGCACCTGCGTCAGGGGTTCATCGAGACCGACGGCGATCCTGGCGCGCTGGCCCGCCTCGTGTCGGCATCAGCCATCCCGCTGCGGGCCCTGCTCGTCAACATCGCCCGGCTCTACGGCGTCAACGCCCGGACGCCGGACGCGCTGCTTCATTTCGCCGGCGAGCACCTGCACCTGCCCGCCGACGCGCTCAGGCCGGTGCTCTCGCACCAGAAGTCCGAGCGCTTCCACGACATCGACGTGGCGGCGTTTTTCCCGGCCCACCTGCAGGCCGTCGAGCGGCTGGTGGCCCTGGTGGACGAATGGACGCGGTGAGGCCCTCGGCGGGCCGGCTCGCGTGGCTGCTGGCCGCGCTCCTGCTGCTCGCGCCGATCGCGACTGCCGGCGCGGTGGCGGGCGTCGCCCAGGCTCCCTCCGCCGAACTCCCGACTCTCACCGAACCGGTCAATGACTTCGGGGGCGCCATCGACCCGGCGAGCGCGGCCGCCATGGACCGCGCCATCCGGGCGCTTCAGGCCGCGACCGGCGACGTGGTGGTGGTCGTCACCGTGCCGACTTTCGCGCCTTACGCCGACATCCGCGAGTACGCCGTCAAGCTGTTCGAGAATCACGGCCAGGGGATCGGCCAGAAGGGCAAGGACAACGGGCTGCTCGTCCTGTTGGCCGTCCGCGACCGGAAGGTGTGGATCGAGGTCGGGTACGGGCTCGAGGAGTTCGTCACCGACGGGTACTCCGGCGAGACCAGCCGCGAGTTCATGGTGCCGGCGTTCAGGCGCGGCGAGTTCGGCCAGGGCCTCGCGGCCGGCGTCACGCGTCTCATCGGCAGAATCGCCGAGGGCCGCAACGTCACTCTACCGGATGTTCCCCGGCCGGCGCAGGTTCGACGGACCAGGCAAGGCGGACTGCCCCTGTGGGCGATCGTCATCGGCATCGTGGTGATGATGGTCATCAGCGCGCTGACCAGCCGCGGCGGGCCCGGTCTCCCGCTGGGCGGCTACCGCCGGTGGGGCGGCGGCGGATGGAGCGGCTGGAACAGCGGCGTCGGCCCGTTCGGCGGCGGTGGAGGCGGGTTCGGCGGAGGGTTCGGCGGCTTTGGGGGCGGCGGCAGCGGGGGCGGCGGCGGCGGCGCCAGCTGGTAGGCTCAGGGCTCAAGACTCAGGACTCAGGACTCAAGACCAACACGACTGAGCACGGGGTATATCGGAGGGAATGACGATGCGACTGAACAAGATTTCGACGACGGTGCGGTATGCCCTGGTCGCGTGGCTCGGCGTGGGCGCGCTCGCGCTGTCCGGCTGCTCCTACAACAAGTTCGTCGGCCAGGAGGAAGGCATCAAGGCGCAGTTGGCGCAGGTGGACAACCAGCTCCAGCGCCGCAACGACCTGATCCCCAACTTGGTCAACACCGTGAAGGGCTATGCCACGCACGAGCAGGGTGTGTACCAGGCGATCGCCGACTCGCGCGCGAAGATGGCCGGGGCGAAGACCCCGGAGGAGAAGTTCGCCGCAGCGAACGAGCAGACCTCGGCCCTGGCGCGCCTCCTGGTCGTCGTCGAGAACTACCCGAACCTGAAGGCCGACCAACAGTTCGCACGCCTGATGGATGAGCTGTCGGGCACCGAGAACCGAATCGCGGTGGAGCGGATGCGCTACAACGAGAAGGTGCAGGCCTACAACACGCTCCGGCGGTCGTTCCCGTCGAACATGACCGGCAGCATGTTCGGCTTCAAGGAATACCCCTTCTTCCAGGCCCCGGCGGAGGCCAAGCAGGTGCCGAAAGTCGATTTCGGCAAGTAGGAATTACACGGAGGTCGACGCCCGGAGCACGACCGCCCCGTCGCGCGTGCGCGCCAGGAATCGTGCTTCGGTCAACCTTTCGATCACCGCTTCGCACGTCGGCTGATCGACGCCCCACAGCCGCTGGGCCTGCCAGACCGTCAGCTTGAGGCCCGGCATCTCGAGGAACTCCGACCGGACGCGGTTGACCATCCCGTCCGGCGCTTCATCAACCATCATTTGATCCCTCGCTTTCAGTCCGAACGCCGGCATCGGATCGTGCTATCAGGCGCGGCCATGCCGGCCCGTGGACTTCATGGTGGCATTCGTTGCGGGAACCGATCACTGCACCAGCAATGAGGGTACCAATGGGGTGGGTCGATCTGGCCGCGCATTTCAGCCGACGGAGGCGGGACGGAGACTGGCGGGTGTCCACCGGCCGGGACTCTGTCACCGGCGGGTGTCGCCTCAGCCGATCGACGGCACTTTCGCGGGGAGGGACCGCCAGCCGTCCTCGATCAGGCCGCGCATGACGTCGACCGAGCGGGTGACCACCTCGGACGGCTCCTCGTACCGCTCAGCCTTTTCCGAGCCGTCGGGGTTCGTCACGACGAACTCGTACCACTGCCCGTCCTCGTCGCGCCGGATCTCGCACGACGTCTGCTGGCCGCCGCGCTCGAATGACCAGATCATGATGGCTGGATCCTAACAGATCCGCGGGAGTTGCTCGCCGCTGAGCATGTCGAGCACGCGCGTCGACCCGAGCAGGCTGCGGACGAGGACGAGGCCCGCGCTCTCGGACCGTACCTCCCCGATGACGACGGCGCCGTCGCTCACCGCATGACGCCGAAGCACGGCGACGGCCCGGGCGGCGTCCGCGTCGGGCACGAAGGCGACGAAACGCCCCTCGTTGGCGACGTACATCGGGTCGAACCCGAGGATCTCGCACGCCCCGCGCACGTCTTCGCGAACAGAGACTTCCCGCTCGTCGATGGTGATGCCGACGCCTGCCCCGCCGGCGATCTCGTTCAGCGCGCTGACCAGGCCGCCGCGCGTGAGGTCGCGAAGGCAGTGCACCTCGACGCCCGACGCCAGCAGGTCGCGCACCGGCTCCCACAGCGGGGCGCAGTCGCTCTCGATCGCGCTCTCGAACCTCAGCCCTTCCCGCGCGGCCATGATCGCCATGCCGTGACGGCCGAGGTCGCCGCTTAGCAGGATCGCATCGACGGGCTGGACCCTACCGGGCGATATCTGAACGCCCTCCGGCACCCAGCCGATGCCGGCGGTGTTGATAAAGATGCCGTCGGCCTTGCCGCGA
>PMKG01000407.1 GCA_003157675.1 Acidobacteriota bacterium | reverse complement strand
CTCATTCGCAACGACTTTGGCCCTTCAAGACGTCTGGTGGCGGCACGGCTCGATTCTACGATCGTTCGCCAGCCCGGCGCGGGCGGTATAATCCGGCCACCATGGAGGTGTCGATGAATTGTCGCGCGCGTTCGGCCGCCGTGCTCGTGGTCGGGATGCTGGTCGGGTGGGGCTGCAGCCAGCCGCCGGCCGCCCCGAAGACCGCTCAACCCGCTGCCTCGCCCGACGCCAGGCTCGCCGGCAGCTACCGGTTCGATCGCGACGGCTGGATCTTCGTGCACCTCGAAGGGCCGCCCGCGACGCTCGGCTACCAGCACGGCTACCTGCTGGCCGCGGAAACGGCGGACCTGTTGCGGGTGTTCCGCGCGTTCAGCGAGCATCAGACGAAGAAGGACTGGGCGTTCTTCCGCACCTCGGCCGAGCAGATCCTCTGGCCGAAGATGGACGCCGAGTACCAGCAGGAGATCGACGGGATCGTCGCCGGCCTGCACGCGAAGCAGATCGCCGCCGACCGGTGGGACATCGTGGCGCTCAACGCGATCGAGGAACTGCCCGACTACTACGTGCCGTGGCTCGAGAAGCAGCAGGGGAAGAAGCCGACCCAGAAGGCGCCCGGCAACTGCAGCGCCTTCGTGGCGACCGGCAGCTACACGAAGGACGGCAAGATCGTCATCGCCCACAACGCGTGGACCAACTACGTGACCGGCGCCCGCTGGCAGATCGTCTTCGATCTCAAGCCGGAGAAGGGCTACGCCGTCCTGATGGACGGCCTGCCGGGCGTCATCGTGAGCGACGACGACTTCGGCATCAACTCGAACGGAATCATGGTGACCGAGACGACGATCACCGGGTTCGAGCTGTTCGACCCGAACGGCGTGCCAGAGTTCATGCGCGCCCGCAAGGCGTTGCAGTACGCCGGCTCGATCGACGACTACGTGCGGATCATGCTGGACGGGAACAACGGGGCGTACGCCAACGACTGGCTCGTCGGCGACAACAAGACGGGCGAGATCGCCCGGTTCGAGCTCGGCCTGAAGGAGCATTCGGTCGAGCGGACGAAGGACGGCTACTTCGTCGGCTCGAACTTCCCGGTCGGCGAGAAGCTGATCCGCAACGAAACGACGTTCGACCGGAAGAAGAAGGACAGCTCGCCGAACGCCCGCCACGCGCGGTGGGAGCAGTTGATGGCGCAGTACAAGGGGAAGATCGACGTCGAGCTGGCCCGCCAGTTCGAGGGCGACAAGTTCGACGTCATCGAGAAGAAGGACGGGCCGACCGAGAGGTCGCTGTGCGGCCTCGTCGATACCTCGCCGCGCGGGGTCCCCGAATGGAACTGGCCGCCGTACTTCCCGGCGGGCACGGTGCAGTCGAAGGTGACCGACGGGACGCTGGCGCAGTCGATGCAGATGTGGGCGGCGATGGGGCACCAGTGCGCCCCCGACTTCAAGGCGGAGGCGTATCTGCTGCAGCACCCGGAGCACGGCTGGGCCCGCGGCCTGCTGCGCGACATGCCGACGGGGCCGTGGGCACTGTTCACCGCCGGAGGGCGGTGAGCAGTCGGGGCTGACGATGAGGAGTCGGAACTGGCGTCATCGACTACTCTCGATTCACCGACTTACCATGATTCGCCTGATTGCGCTGGACGTGGACGGAACGCTGCTCGACAGCGAGTGGAAGGTGCCGGCGGCGAACCGTGACGCGATCCGGCGGGCGACCGGCGCCGGCATCGAAGTGGCGCTCGTCACGGGGCGGCGGTTCGATTTCGCCCGGCCGGTCATCGACCAGATCGACGCGCCGCTCACGCTCATCGTGAGCGGCGGCGCGATCGTCAAGCGCCGGGACGGGACGACGCTCGTTCGCCACCTGCTGCCGGCCGGCGTCGCCCGGTCGGTCATCGACGCCACGCGCGATTTTCGCGACGCCACCGCCCTGGTGTTCGACCGGCCGCACACGGCGCAGGTGGTACACGAGCGGCTCGACATCCGCGACTCCCATCGGCGCGCGTACTTCGAGCGCAACCGCGACTGCATCACCGAGATCGTGCCGCTCGAGTCGGCCCTGGTCGAGGACCCCATCCAGGTGATGTTCTCCGGCGGCGTGGCCCGCATGCGGGAGCTCGTCGACCGCGTGCGGGCGCTCGAGGTCTCAGGGGCAGTGGCGCTCGCCGTCACCGAGTACGAGCGGCGAAACTTCTCGCTCGTCGACGTCAACCGCGCAGGCTGCACCAAGGGGGCGACGCTGGCCGAGTGGGTGGACCGGCAGGGGTTCTCTGCGGCCGAGGTGATGGCCGTCGGCGACAACTTCAACGACCGGGAGATGCTCGAGTTCGCCGGCCTGCCGGTCGTGATGGGGAACGCCGTCGAGCCGCTGAAGCAGCTCGGCTGGCCGGTGACGCTCGACAACGACCACGGCGGCGTGGCCGCGGCGATCGAGCGGTTCGCCCTGTCGGGCGCCTGTCGCCAATCCGCAGGGTCCTGAAGCTTNNCCGTTCCCGCCAGGAAGAAGGAAGGATGCTACACTCCCCGGCCAGGGGGGACTATGCCGCTTTCAGAGCCAGGCGTCGGGGGAGGGAACCGTTTGACGGGGGACAGTCGCCGGCGAGGGGTCCGACTCGCGATCATCGCCGTCGTCATCGGGCTGGTGCTGGGCGCCAGCAGCCTTCTGTCGTGGTACATCGAGGCGCTCTGGTTCGACTCGCTCGGTTTCAGTGACGTCTTCTGGAAGACGCTCGAGCTGAAATCGACGCTCTTCGGCGGGTTCGCCCTCGCCACCTTCCTGATCGTCTATGGGGCGCTCCGCCTGCTGCAGCCCCCACCGCTCTCGAGTCGCGTCCTCTTCGTCAACGGTCAGCCGGTCTCGCTGTCCCTCCAGCCGCTCGTCCGCGCCGCCATTTGGGTCGTCGCGCTCGTGGTGGCGCTCGGCGCCGGCTCGGGCATGATGGCCGAGTGGACGACGTTCGCGCAGTACCTGCACGCGCCGGCCGCCGTCGGCCCGTCCGCGCTGGTCGCCCCG
>PMKG01000127.1 GCA_003157675.1 Acidobacteriota bacterium | reverse complement strand
ACGCCTGGCCCGGCAACGTCCGGGAGCTCGAGAACACGGTCGAACGGCTCGTGCTCTTCAGCCGCGGTACGGTGGTCGACGTCGGCGACCTGCCGACGGCGTTCCACGAGGCGCCGCCCGATCTCCAGGACCGGCTATTCAGCGGCCTCCCCCGGCTCGACGAGATCGAGCGGCGTTACCTCCTGCACGTGCTCGACAGCGTCGCGGGCAACCGAACGAAGGCCGCCGAGATCATGGGCATCGACCGCCGCACGCTGTACCGGATGGCCGAGAGGTTTGGGCTGGACCTGAAGGACGGAGAGAACCAGTAGTGGCTAGTGGCTGGTGGCTAGTCGATCACGCGTGACACACTGACCACTGATCACTAGCCACCAGGGTGAACGGTAGATCCCGGGCGGTGAACGCCGCGCCTCGGGCCTGCCGCTCCGCAAAGCCGCCCCTCGCGGGTTCATGCATCGGGGCCATCATGGCTTTGCTCCGGGCAGATCCCTGTGGCGCGGCATGGACCGCCGCCCGCCCGGCCATCCCTGGGGTCCGCTCGTCTGAAGACTGGGCGCTCGTGATGGTCGAGCCTGCCCACGAGCGGTCCGCCCGCTGCCCTGATCCCGGGATCCTCCGGTAAGACGCAGGCTCGAGAAGGCCGGGGTGATCCTATGCCCGCGGGCGTCGGGAACATGAGTAAGAGCCGACTGGTTCGCCTCCTCAGCCTGATGGTTTCCCTCTGTTGTGTCTTCGCGCTGCCTCTCACCACGCTTGCCGTGATTGAAGAGCACGTCCAGATCGTCCTGCCGGCGTTCGCCTCCGGAGCCACGTGCACGGTGATGAAGGGAACGACGATCCTCGACGTGCAGCGGGGCAACACGTAGACTTTCAGCTGCCCGGCCCACGACGAGGTGGTCCGGTGTGACTTTACCGGCGCCGAACCGCTGGACGTTCGACTCGACGCAGTGTGTCAGACGAGGGCCCTTCCGGTTCGGCCCGCGAAGCCGGCGCCTGGGGCTTTGGGCGCAATCCGTCGGCCCCATACGCCCGAAACCGCTTGCGCAGCTCGTAGAAGCGCGCCCGCGACCAGCCGTGGCGACGGCAGGTCGCACTGACGTTTCCCGTCTGCTCCGCCTCACGCATCACACGGAGGCGCTGAACGTGTATGCTGTCCGCGAGGGTCANNCGTTTCCCCGCCGGGAGAAACGCGTGGAAGGATAGGCCAACTGGCCCTCGTTTCGTCTGCGCAGGTCAGACGACCGAAACTGTCAACACCATTACGGGATAGTTCACCCTAAGCCCTGAGCCTTGAGCCTTTCCTACCTCTTCCCGCGCAGGACCTGCGTCCACCCTCCCGCGATGAGGGCGCTGACGTGCGCGATGGCCGCCGGCCACTCCCACGCGTTCTGATAGGCCATGTAGCGCGGCACCCAGTCGGGGCCGAACTTCTCCTTGTAGAGCCGGAGCCCCTGGAAGTTGTACCAGGTCTCCCCGTGCTGGAAGAAGAGGTTGGCCAGGCGCTCGCGCGTGTGCGCGCCGCGGATCTCGCCGACGCTCGAGAGAGGCGCCATGCCCATGTTGAACCGCTTGTAGCCGCGCTCCTTGCCGTAGATGAACAGCGAAGTGAACATGAAATCCATCACCCGCGGCGCATCGTCTCTGTAGCGCATCAGGTCGATCGACAGCTCCTCCCGGCCCGGGCCGAGCAGCAGGTTGGCGAAGGCGATGATCCGTCCCGACACGTCCTCGACCACCGCGCACGGGAAGCGCGAGAGGTAGTCAGGGTCGAAGAAGCCGACCGAGAACTGCCGCTCGCGCACGCCCTTGCTCTCGAGCCACGCGGCCGAGATGGCCGCAAGCTCGGGCATCGCGCGCTCCACGTTGTACGGCGGCAAAACGCGGAAGCGCACCTGGTCCCGTTCGGCGCGCCGCAGGAACTGCCGGTACTCTTTCCCGGCGTGGCCCTCGAGCGTGAGCCGCTCGAGCGACACGTGGGCCTCCTCGCCCAGCTTGAAGAAGGCGTAGCCCCGGTCGTGCAGTGCGGGGATCCAGTTGAGCGAGACCTGGTAGAACACCGGCCGGCGATCGAGGTCGCCGGCGTGGTCGAACAGCGCGTTCAGGAACGTCCCGCGCTCGCCGGCGCTGCGAACCCCGGGGTCCGAGAACACGACCAGGTAGGGGCCAATCGTCCGGTAGAGGCAGAAGCCGCGCCCGGGATCCTCGAAGAGCTCCTTGTCGCCGCAGGCCGCGAGCATCGGACTGGTGTCGCCGCCGAACTCCGCGTGCATGTCGAGCGCGCGATCGATGCGGTCCTTCGCGAGCCGCCTGAAGCGGATCGACGGGCGAAGCACCACCCAGCCCGCCGCGGCCGACACCACGATGAGCAGCGTCGTCGCGGACCTGAGGAAGCGGTTGCGCTCGACCTCCGACCACTGCACCGATCTGTAGGTCTCGATGTCGGAGACCTTGGGCGCGCGGACGCGGTACGCGAAGGTCCCGAACACGATGAAGACCGCCAGGGCGAGGAACGCCACGCCGACGTCCCGCGACTCGAGCCAGTCGCCGCGGCTCTTCCTCGTGAACAGCGGCCGCTGCGAGATGGCCAGCAGGGCGACCAGGGCGAGGATCACCGCCTCTTCCCAGTCGAGCCCCTTGAGGATCGAGAACACCACCCCCATCAGCAGCAGGTTGACCGTCCAGTTGAGAGCGGCCCTGTAGCCGCGCGCCATCCCCCGGGCGAGCACCAGCAGCAGGATGCCCGTTGCCGCGGCCGCGAGGTGCGAGACTTCCACGACGGGGAACGGCAGAAGTTCATTGACGGTTATGAACCTCGACCGGATCGAGAACGACGCGGCGCTGAGCAGGATCAGGAGGCCCGCGGCCCCGACGATCCCCCCCATCAGGCGTCGGGCGAGCTCGAGCCGCTTGGTGGCGCGATGCGTGGCCCAGCTCAGCAGGAGCAGCGACGCCATCGCCCAGGGGACGATGTAGTAGGTCAGCCGGTAGGCGAGCAGCGCGGCCGTCGTGATGCTCGTGCCGATCGGCAGCCGCGCGATCCAGAACGCGTCCGCGCTGCCGAACCCTCCCGGCACGAGGCTCGCCAGCCCGACCGCCTGCCCGAAGAAGAAGGCCCGGATTGACTCGATGATCGAGAGCGGGACGCCCGTGGCCCGCATGCACGCCGTAAAGGCGATCGCGGCGAGCAGCCAGTCCAGCCAACCCACGACGGCGAGGTGCAGCGCGGCAATCGACCCGCCGGTGGGCGTCGCCAGCCGCTCGATCCGGTTGAAGATCGCGCGGGCGACGTGCACGCCGGCCAGCGTCGTCACGAAGGCGAGGCCGACGAGGGCGATCTCGATGCGGACGCCGCTGACGGCCGGCAGCAGCCAGGCGGCCAGCGCCCAGCCGCCGAGGCCGGCCGTGAACGCGGTGGCGATCGAGACGACGCCCCCCTCGAGGTCGGCGGGCTTGTCGACGGCCGGGCGGTAGAGCCAGAACCTGATGGCCGGGCCGGCCAGCGGCCCGAGCGTGAGAAAGTTGCTCCAGGCGAACGACACGGCCCCGTAGCGCCACCGCTCGAACCAGCGCGACCGCGTGTGCTCGAACGCGATGACGTCGTAGAGCCCCATGACGCCGATGTTGAGCAGCGTCGCCCCGGCCGCCACCGTCATCCAGAACGAGTCGAGCCCGTGAAACGCGATCCGCACGTCGCGCGGATGGATGGCGCGCAGCGCGTTCCACGACAGGGCGGAGATCACGCCGATGACGACGACAGGCAGGATCTTCTGGGCGTGACCGACGAGCCAGAGCAGGCCGTTGCCGATCCGGGCGAACAGGCCCAGCCGATCGGATTCCACGACCGGGGCTTCCCTGGATTCGGCGGCCGTCTCGGCGTCCATGGGTCGGGTCGGGTGCTGGCCGTCGTTGGCGTTCATCGCGGGACCGACACTACTATACGATGAGAACGATGAAGAATCTCCTGTTTGGCCTGACTGCGGCAGCCGTCTTCGTCCTCGGATATCTCGGCATGGTCCCCATCGCGCAGCGGGCGGCAGACGCCGCGCGCCGGCCCGGCGCGATGGGGGACGGTACGGTGCTGCTGCCGAGCGGCTGGTCGATCGCGCCTGCCGGCCGGCATCTCGTCGTGGGCGACCTGCCGCTGGCGTTTGCCTGGACGCCGGACGGGGCCGCGCTCATCGTCACCAACAACGGCTACGACACGCCGACGCTGACCATCGTCGACGCCCGCACGTTCAGCGTCAGGGCCACCGTGCCGGTGGAGCAGGCGTGGCTCGGCCTGGCCTGGCACCCCGACGGCCGGCGGTTGTACACGACGGGTGGAGACCAGGTCCAGGAGTTCGCCTACGAGGGTGGCACGCTGAAACCGCTGCGCGTGTTCCCCCTGCCCACATCGCCGACCGCGCTCGGCGGCGCCATCGCCATGACGCCGGACGGACGGCATCTGTTCGTCACCCGCGCGCTCGAGCAGAAGGTGCTCGAGTTGTTCGTTGACTCGGGGGGCGTCGAACGGACCGTCGACCTGCCCGCCGAGGTGTACGGCTGCCTGCTCTCGCCGGACGGCAAGCGGCTGTTCGTGTCGCTGTGGGGCGGCGCCAAGGTCTTGATCTTCGACGCCTCGTCGCTCGTGCTCCTCGGCGAGGTGCGCGTCGGCGAGCACCCGAACGCCATGGCGCTCGCGCCCTCCGGCGACCGGTTGTTCGTCGCGTGCGCCAACACGAACGCCGTGTGGGTCGTCGACACCGCGTCGATGAAGGCGACCGAGCAGATCGCCGTCTCGATGTTCCCGAAGGCGCCGGCCGGGACCACACCGAACGGCCTCGCGCTCTCCCCGGATGGCCGCATGCTGCTCGTGGCCAACGCCGACAACAACACCGTGGCGGTGGTGAACGTGGCGGACGCCGGGCGGAGCACGGTCGCGGGATTCATCCCGACCGGCTGGTATCCGACCGCGGTCGGATTCGACCCGGCCGGCCGCCAGGTCTACGTGCTGAGCGGCAAGGGGCTCTCCTCGCTGCCCAACCCGCGCGGGCCGAACCCGATGACCGGGCGCGGCGACCAGTACATCGCCGGCCTGCTGAAAGGCGCGCTGTCGGTGCTGCCGCTCCCGCAAGGCGAGGAGCTCCAGCGGATGACCGCGAAGGCGGTCAGCCTGTCGCCGTACTCCGACGCCGTGAGACTGGCGCCCGCCGGCGCGCCGCGCGCCTCGTCGATCCCGGCCGAGGTCGGCAAGCCGTCGCCGATCAAGCACGTCTTCTACATCATTCGCGAGAACCGCACCTACGACCAGGTGTTCGGCGACCTCCCCGAGGGCGACGGGGATCCGTCGCTCTGCCTGTTCGGCGCCCGTATCACGCCCAACGCCCACGCGCTCGCGCATGAGTTCACGCTGTTCGACAACTTCTTCGTCAACGCCGAGGTCAGCTACGACGGGCACGCGTTCTCGACCGGGGCCTACGCCACCGACGTCGTCGAGAAGATCTGGCCGGCCAACTACGCCAAGCGCGGCGGGGCGTACCTCAGCGAGGGCGGCGGCGCGATGCGCAACGCGTACGGCAACGTGGCGGCGCCGGCGGATGGCTACATCTGGGACGCCTGCCGCCGCGCCGGCCTCTCGGTGCGCAGCTACGGCGAGTTCGTGATGCACGGCGACGATTTCCGAGACAAGAGGTCGCCACTCAAGGCCACGGTCACGGGCCTGGTGGGCGCCATCAGTCCCACGTTCGCGCCGTTCGACCTCGACGTTTCCGACCAGGCGCGCGCCGACGCCTGGCTGAGGGAATTCCGGGCGTTCGAGGCCTCGGACTCGCTGCCGCGCCTGACCGTCATGCGGTTGCCGCGCGACCACACGGCGGGCACGCGCGTCGGATCGGTCACGCCGCTCTCGATGGTCGCCGACAACGATCTCGCGCTCGGCCGGATCGTGGACGCGATTTCTCACAGCCGGTTCTGGAAGGAATCGGCGATCTTCGTCCTCGAGGACGATGCGCAGAACGGGC
>PMKG01000447.1 GCA_003157675.1 Acidobacteriota bacterium | reverse complement strand
GCTCAGGGCTCAAGGCTCAGGGCTGAATCCGAATCCGGCTGAAGCTTCATCGCGAATCACCCGTGGGGCAGGGCTTCAGCCCTGCCTGTTGAAACCGGTCAGATGCCTTCCCACGCGTCAACGCCCGTGGCGCGCTCTTGCATAGATGATGCTGGCTGCCCACGATTTGCCGTTGTCCTCGCCCCGGTATCGGCGTAGGGTCTTGACGCCGGTTCCAAGGCGTTGATAGGGGGACGTTGTGATTAGCATCGTGGTTCGTTGGGTACCGATACTGATCTGCGGTGTCGCGTGCGCGCAAACGTCACCTGACCATGGGATATGGAAGCGGATCGAGCCGACCTACTTCGGCGAGCCTGTCAAGACCATGGAGGCGATCGCAGTATCAGCCAAGGCTCGGTACGAGGGACGAACACTGGACGCGTGGGTTCTGATCTTGGGACGTCAGAAATCAGACGGCCCGGGATACGTCCACGTTGGTGTCCTCCTCAAGGGCATCAGGCAGGTCATGCCTGCCGCGGATCTCGACCAGTTCACGGGACCCGATTTACCGCCGGCGGTCTTGAACGGTAATCCGTTTGCGCTCACTGTCCTGAGGACTGCTACGACGAAGTCCATAGATACAGGTGTTGTGTTCACCGGATTACCATTTGACCCAGGAGGCATCTCAGCACACGAGGAGCAGTACTTCGAGACGTCAATACGGCCCGACAGCCGATCAAGGGGCGCGTGGAAGGCCTTCGTTGCTGAAATGCGGTCCGGATTCGAACGGGGGCGGATAGAAATCGGCGGTCAGGTATTGAAACACAATTTGATCGTCGAGTTCTCCGGGAAGGGGCTCGAGCCTCTCTTGGCGTCATTGATGGAGTTTGTTGGTGAGTAACTCCAGCTTGTCAGATTGATGATTTCGTACGGACGCGCCTGACGCGGGCTGCGCCCGTAGCCTTGAGCCCTGCCCGCCTTCGCTCCGCCATAGCCCGTAGGGCGACGGCGGGGTTTCGGCGGGTCCGCCGTAGCCTTGGCGGAGGCGGAAGCCCTGAGCCGTCCGGCCTTGGGCCTACGCGCCCTTCTCCCCGAGCCGCCCGGCCAGCGCGCGAATCTCCTTCTCGACCTTCAGGAGACGGCGCCAGACGGTCCAGACGTAGACCAGCAGCACCGCCCACACGAACGCGTACGCCCCCATCACGAGCGTCTGGGCCGGCAACTGCTCCGACTGCGACTGCGGCAACGTCTTGATGGGTACGAACTGGTCCTGCGGGTTCTGGGCCGCCTGCCCGACAGGCGCCGACGGACTCGGCGCCGGGGTTGCCGGCTGCGCCGCCAGGCCGGCGACAGGTCCGCACAGTAGCCAGGCCGCCACGACCGACGTCATCAGCACCGATCTGCTCGATCTCCGCATGGTCACTCCACAGTGTCGATTTACTCTTCGTCCGCTAGTAGGTAGAGGCGCTCGACGTCGGCCCGGCGCTGTTCCAGCCGCGCTCGCAGCGCAAGCAGCAGGCCGAACAGCACCACGAACGACAGCACGCAGAACCAGAACACGCCGCGCATCCCCGGCGCGAGCGTCGGGATGACCTGCGTCGTCGGATGGATGGTCCGCCAGATGTTGACCGACACGTAGACGAACGGCACGTTGGCCATGCCGAACACCGCCATCGCCGCCGAGAGCTTCTCGGCCCCCTGCCCGCCGAAGCGGCGGACGAGCAGGTAGGCCATGAAGATCATCCACAGGAGCAGCGTGGAGGTCAGCCGCGCGTCCCACTGCCACCAGACGCCCCAGGCCTTCCGGGCCCAGATCGGGCCGGTCACGAGCACGATCAGGCCGAAGACGACCACCAGTTCGGCGGCCGCGGCGGCCAGGCGGTCGGCGGCCAGCCTGTTCTTGAAGAGGTAGACGGCGCTGGCGACTCCGCACACGAACGCGGACAGGAACATCACCATTGCCGACGGGACGTGGTAGTAGAAAATCTTGTAGGAGAGGAGCACGCCCGGCGTCGCGTTGGCGACCAGGATGTCCGGCGCACCCATCAACCGGAACGGCGCCACGGCGAACATCGCCATCGCCAGGAGCACCGCGGGGAGATAGCAGCTCTTCATACAGGCTCACTCCGTCATCAACGGCTCGAAGGTCCACAGCGAGAGCGTGACGAAGACGATGTCGAAGAACGCCAGGAGTGCCATCCACATCTGGGCGAGGTCGACGGCCGGCTCCACCTCGAACAGCGCGGCCGTGCCCCGCACCCCCGCGATGATGACGGGGATCGTGATCGGGTACAGGAGCACCGGCAGCATCACGTCGCGGCTGCGCGCGCGGACCAGCATGGCGGCAAACAGCGTCCCCACGGCCGAGAACCCGATCGTGCCGAGCACCAGCAGCCCCGCGAGTTCCAGCGGCCGGCTCGCGATCGGGGCGTGGAACAGCAGGCCGATGAGCGGCACGAGCACCGCCTCGACGACGAGCAGCAGCAGGACGATCCCGAGCAGCTTGCCGACGTAGATGGCCGGCCGGCTCGCGGGCGCCAGCATCAGCGCGCGCAGCGTCTCGGAGTGACGCTCCCGCTCGAAGGTGCGCCCCAGGGCCAGCGTCCCGGCAAAGGCCACCGAGATCCACATGATGCCGGCGGCGGCGTCCTCGAGCGGCCGTCCCTCCCGGACCAGCGCGAACGCGAAGACGAGCACGCAGGCGACCGCGAAGAAGATGGTCGTATAGATGACCTCGCGGCTTCGCACCTCGACGGTGAGGTCCTTCCGCATCACCAGCCACGCGACCCTCAGGAACATCGGCACGCCTTGCCCGCCTTTCCTTCACGCGCTCTCGCCAGTCAGGCGCGCTGTTCTGCCACGTGAGCCCGGTAGTGCTCGCGGATCCGCCCCCGGGCATCGTCGAAGGCCACCAGGCGGCCGTCCTTCAGCACCGCGACCTTGTCGAGGAGCCGCTCGGCGACGTCGAGATCGTGCGTCACGACGACGAGGATCCGGCCGGCGCCGCGCAGCTCCCGCAGCCTCGCCACCAGCGCCGCCACCGACGCGTCGTCGAGGCCGGTGAACGGCTCGTCGAGCAACAGCAGCCGCGGCTCGTGCAGCAGCGCGCGTTCGAGCGCCAGGCGCTGCCGCATCCCCCGCGAGAAGCCCGAGACCACATCGTCTCTGCGCGAGAGGAGACCCGCGCGATCGAGCGCCGCCGCCACACGGCCGTCGACGTCGCTGACGCCGTACAGCTGCGCGAAGAAGCGAAGGTTCTCGGCCGCCGTCAGTTCGGGGTACAGGTGCAGATCGTGCGAGAGCAGCCCCAGGCATGCGCGGAGCGCGGGGCCGGCTTCGGCAGCGGTCTTCGTGCCGTAGCGGACGTCGCCGGCCGACGGCGCGAGCAGCGTCGAGAGGATCGACAGGAGCGTGGACTTCCCCGCGCCGTTCGGTCCGAGCAGCCCGAGAACCTCTCCGGCGCGGCACGCGAGCGACACGCGGGTGAGCGCGCGGCGGCGGCCGTAGTTCCGCGAGACCTCGCGGACGCTCACCTCGCCGAAGTCGAACGTCACGCGCCGAGTCCTTCCTTGCCGGGCGCGCCGGGCGCCCCCGTGTCCATCTCGCCGTAGATCCGCTCGAGCTCGCCCATCAGATGCTCGCGGCGCTCGTCGGCTTCGGCGCGGCCGACGTCGCCGGCCTGCCGGCGTGCGTCGAGCGCCAGCAGCTCGTCGAACGCGTGATCACGCCTCGCCTCCAGATGCTGGCGCGCCGCGGTCTCCGCCGACCGGGCGCGGGTGCGCGCGGCCCCCCACGCGCCAGCGACCAGCGTCAGGAACCCGACGGCGAGCGCCGTGTCGCGCGGCCACGTGGCCGGGTGCGGCAGGCCGTCGATCACCAGCGAGAGCACCCCTCCTGCCGGAAGGCCGGGACCGGTCCCGAGGACGAACTGCTTGCCGTTGGTGTCGCCGGCCCGAATCATCGTGAGTTGCGGCGAGGCCACCACCACCGCACCCACCTTCTCCACCATCACCGTCACCTGGTCCATCGCCACCGGGAGCTTCTGCCGAATCGACACGCTGGCGGCCGGCGCCATCGAAAAGGCGATCTGGACCCTGGTGACACCGGGCGGAAACGGGCCGGGCACCACGATGCTCGACGCCTTGACGGCGGCGGCTGGCGTCGTGCCCTCGAGCAGGGCCGCGTTGCTCGCACCCGACGGCAGATCGAAGACGAGCGGCTCGCGCGTCCTCACCGCCACCGGCGCTGCGTTGACAATGTCGAAGAGGTAGTAGACTTGGAGTTCCTCGTCCTCGAAAGCCGTCACGACCCGCGACTGCCCGCCGAGCGTCACCGAACCCTCGACCGCCCCCCTGGCCGTCGCCGCCGCACCCGCCTGGTCGCCCGCCACCAGCAAGAGGACCATGCCGCCCTGCGCCGGCATCTCGAACGGCTGCGAATCAACCCGCTCGCTCCCCATCGTCGCGATCACGCGAACCGTCGCGCCCGCCGGAAGCCCGTTGAGCACCGCGTGCCCCGTCTCGTCGGTGGTCGCGTTCTGCGACTTGCCGTCGACGATGAACTCCACCGGGAAGCCGACGACGAGGTTCGACAACTGCCCGCGGACCAGACGCACCGACACCGTGCCCGCCGGAAGCTGGGGGTCCTGGCGCGGGATTCCCGACATCACGCGGGCGTCGGGCATGCCCGCCGTCGCCCCGGTTCCGCCCATCTGCGCGCGGGCGGGCGCCGAGAGCGCCCCACCCGCCAGGGCGCAGATCAACAGCACACGCGCCGCCGAGCGACCGGCGGACGAAGAGCGCCCGTCGCCTGGAGCCGGCCCGGCGCCGGCGGCCTTCCGGGCCTTCAGTTCGCGGTCGATCAGGTCGCGGTAGGCCGCGGCCCCGCCATCGAGCCGGCCCACGACCCGGATGGCGCGGTTTCGGAGCCGTGCGGTCATCTCCTGCCAATCCGACTCGGAGACCTTCCCCATGGCGCGGTCGAATTCCAGTTCCTGGATCGCCCGCAGCAGGAGGGCCTTCTCCCGTTCGAGGGCCGCGCGGGTCTCGCCGCCGAACGTCTCGGGCTCCTCCACCGAATCGGGCTCGGCCAGCGGCCAGATCGTCCGGTACACGGCCCACGCCGCGAAGCCGGCCGACGCCACGGTCAGACAGATGAAGATGACGTTGGCGGGGCTGGTCCCGCGAACGGCCACCGCGGCCGCTGCCGTCGCGAGCAGCGTCATGATCAGGAACAGGTGCCAGGGCTGCATGCCGGCATCCGTGCCGGCGACCAGCGGCACCGGCGCGCCCGCCCGCTTGGTCGAGGTCTGTGCGCTCATCGTCCGCCCTGGCCTCCACGTTCACGGTCCACCGCGTCCGACGACGGGACGGGAACGGTCGCCGCCACCAGCCTCGCGGTTTCGAAGCCGAACATCTCCTCGGGCAGCAGCGCCATCAGCGTGCCCAGCCCGAGGAGACAAAAGCCCACCCAGATCCAGTCCACCAGGGGGTTGATCACGATCTGCAAGGTCATGGACTGGTTCTGCAGCTCGAAGTCGGGCATCACGATGTACAGGTCCTCGGCGACGCCGCGCCGGATCGCCACCTGGCTGACCGGCTCCTGCTCGTGCTGGCGATAGAGCCACTTGCCGGGGTAGACGCTGTCGATCTCCCGCCCGTCGCGGAACACGGCCACGTGGCCGGTGATCATCTGCTTCTGCCCGTCGTCGGTGATGCGGATGCCGTCGTTCCTGACGACGTAATGGCCGACGCTGGCCTGCTGGCCGAGCTTCAGCAGCACCTGCTGCTCGACCTTGAACGCCTCCCCCGCGAAGCCGACGAACATCAGCACGATCGAGAGGTGCACGAGGTAGCCACCGTAGCGCCGCTTCGAGCGTGCGACGAGCGTCGCCATCGCGACCAGGTAGTTCGAGCCCGAGGCCCGGCGCCGTACCGCCGCGCCCCGGATGAACTCCTGCACGATCGTGACGGTCACGAAGGCGCAGAGCGCGAAGCAGGCCCCGACCGGCCAGATCGGAACCCCCAGCAGCAACAGCGCGACCGGCATCGCCACGGCCACGATGGCCGGCGCGAGGAACTGCTCCTTCAGGTTGGCCGGGGTCGTCCGCCGCCAGGCCAGCAGCGGCCCGACACCGGTCAGGAACAGCAGGGCGAGCCCGATCGGCAGCATCCAGGTGTTGAAGAACGGCGGCCCGACCGTCATCCGCTGGCCCGTCAGCGCCTCGCTGAGCGTCGGGAACATCGTGGCAAACAGCAGGAAGAAGGCCGCGAACATCATCAGCCAGTTGTTCGCCCGGACGGCGCCCTCGCGCGACAGCCAGGAGTCGATCTCCTGCTGGCCGCGCAGGAGCCCGAGGCGGCGGATCACGAAGCCGAAACTGACCACCAGCAGGAGCACCATGAAGACGGTGAACATGACCGCCATGGTCCGGTCCTCACCGAAGGCGTGCACCGACTGCACGACGCCGGACCGCGTCATGAACGTGCCGAAGATGGTGAGGAAGAAGGTCACGATCACCAGCGTCACGTTCCAGGTGCGAAGCAGTCCCCGCCGCTCCTGCACGAGCGCGGAATGCAGGAACGCGGTGGCCGTGAACCACGGCAGCAGGCCGGCGTTCTCCACCGGGTCCCAGCCCCAGTAGCCGCCCCAGCCCAGCACCTCGTAGGCCCAGATCATCCCGAGCGCGAGGCCGAAGGACAGGAAGAGCCAGCTCACGATCGTCCAGCGGCGCACGGCCCGCAGCCACGAGTCGTCCACGTGCCCCGTGATGAGCGCCGCCATGCCGAACGCGTACGGGATCGTCATCGCGACAAAGCCGACGTACAGGGCCGGCGGATGGATGACCATGTACGGGTTCTGCAGCAGGGGGCTCATCCCGCGCCCGTTCTCCGGCACCGAGACGAGGAACGTGTCGAACGGGTTCTTGTGCGCCACCATCAGGAACAGGAAGAACATCTCGACGAGCGAGATGACGGCCACGACGTACGGAATCAGCTCGCGCTGCCGTTCCCGGTTCACGCGAATGGCAATCGACCCGAAGACGGCCAGCAGGAACACCCAGAACATGATCGAGCCGTCGAGGCCGCCCCAGTAGGCCGTCAGCTTGTAGACGAGCGGCTGGAAGCTGTCCGAGTAGTGCTGGACGTACTTGATCGAGTAGTCGTCGGTGGCGAACGCGTGCACGATCACCGCGGTGCCGACGGTCAGCAGGGCGGCGACCAGGTAGAACGCCCCGATCGCGCTCGAGACGAGGCTCGGCGAGGCGCGGCGGGCGCCCACGATCGCGGCGGCCGCGGCGTACGCCGAGACGACGAACGCGGCAAGGAGCGTGAAGGTACCCAGGGAGGCCATGGTCTACTCGCTACGTGCGCGCAGCCCCGGCGCGTCGGTGCGACGCCGCTCGTCGCATCGGGCCGGTGGAGGCGGCAGGGAACAGGTTCGGGAGTGCAAGGAACGTCGGGACGTATGACGGCGCGCGGCGCGCCGCCCGGTCAGTCGCCGGGCGAGCCTGCCGCATTCTTCTTCGCTTCGTATTTCGACGGACACTTCGCCACGACACCGTTCGGCGCCACGTGGAAACCGTCGGCCTCGAGCTTGCCCTTCAGCACGACCTCGGCGTCATCCGCAAACGTGTCCGGCACGACGCCGGTGTACTGCGCCGGCAGGACGCGGACGCCATCGCCCACCTTGGCCGTCACCTTGAACCGGTAGTCGAGCGAGTCACGCTTCCGGAGAATAGAGTCCCGGACGACGTATCCGTGAAGCTGGAGGTTCTTGCCCTGCCAGGCGGAGGGGTTCGCCAGCACCTCGTCCACGTGCTTGAAGTACTCCGTGCCCTCCCGCAGCGTCGCGCGCAGCAAGCCGGCCAGCGCCAGGGCCAGTACGACGATCGTCAGCCCGATCTTGACGGCCTTGTTGGACATATCCTCTATTCGTGGAACTTTACCCTTCAGAATAACCCCTCGCCTCTCGACGGTCAATCAAACTGCCGGGTTTTCGTCACACGCCGCGGGCCAGTTCCTGACCGGCTTCGAGCACGGCCAGCAATCGCCACACCGTCGTCACCGGGAGGCCGACGACATTGGTGTAGGACCCGTCGATGCGGGCGACGAACCGGGAAGCCAGTCCCTGGACGGCGTAGGCTCCGGCCTTGTCGGACGATTCACCGGTGTCCACGTACCAGGCGATGTCTTCCTCGGTGAGGGGGATGAAGGTCACGGCCGTCGACTCGACCGCCGCCACTACGAGTTCACGCCGACGGAGAACCACGCCGGTCAGGACCAGGTGCGCGCGCCCGGACAGGAGCCGGAGCATGCGCGCCGCGTCAGCGGTGTCGAGGGGCTTGCCGAGTATCTCCGCGGCGGCGATCACCGCGGTGTCCGCGGCCAGCACGACCGCGTCTCCCGAACCGGGGCACGCGCGGGCCTTGTCGGTCGCGACCCGCAGAACGTAGTCGCGCGGGGCCTCGCCGTCACGCGGCTGCTCGTCGACGTCGACAGGACGGGTGGTGAACGGGATGCCGGCAGCAAGAAGCAACTCGGCGCGCCGCGGGGAGGCGGAGGCGAGAATGAGCGGGGACCTGTCGGACGCGGGGCGCACGTTTCGATCTTACATGAGAGAATGACAAGATTGTGGAACCGCTCAGGGCATCGATCCCGTCGGTGGTCCGCGGCCTGCTTCGAAGCAGCCCGATGTCGCCTGGCAAGCTCCAGGCGGCGTGGCGGCTCGCTGTCGGAACCGCGATCGACCGGGCGACCTCCGTTGCACTGCGCGAGGACGGCACGCTCGAGGTGGCCGCGGCCGAGCTCTCGTGGAGGCGTGAGGTCCGACGGTCGCAGGGGCTGATTCTGTCGCGGCTTCACGATCTGTTCGGACCGGACCCTGTCCGGAAGATCAAGGTCGGGGCCCGTCTGTCCGAAACCGCCAGTCCGCCGGCCGGACCGACTGGAGATTTTGCAAGGCCTCGGAATCGCTGAGACGGGCAGGCGAAAGTCAACATATCTCTAACACGCGTATTTACATATCATTAGAGCTGTATCACGTTTCGCTTTCGCTTGACTTCTGAGCCGGCACGCCTCTAGAATGCCGTAGCTCGAGCAGGTTCACCAGAGAGGAGCTCTAGATGCCCGCCGACGACCGTACCGAACGCAGCAAGGCGCTGGATGTCGCCGTCAGTCAGATCGAGAAGCAGTTTGGCAAGGGCTCGATCATGCGGCTTGGCAACAAGGGCGCCGTGGCCGCTGTCGATGTCATCCCAACCGGATCGATCAGCCTCGATTTCGCCCTCGGCATCGGCGGCATGCCCCGCGGCCGCGTGGTGGAGATTTTCGGGCCCGAGTCGTCGGGCAAGACGACGCTCGCCCTCCAGGTGATCGCGCAGGCGCAGAAGCTGGGCGGCATGGCGGCGTTCGTCGACGCCGAGCACGCGCTCGACGCCGGCTACGCGAAGAAGCTCGGCGTCGACATCGACAACCTCCTGGTCTCGCAGCCGGACAACGGCGAGCAGGCGCTCGAAATCGTCGAGGTGCTGGTGCGCTCGGGCGGCGTGGACGTCGTGGTCGTCGACTCGGTGGCCGCGCTGGTGCCGCGGGCCGAGATCGAGGGGGAGATGGGNNTCATGTTCGGCAACCCCGAGACGACGACCGGCGGGCGGGCGCTCAAGTTCTACGCTTCGGTGCGCGTGGACATCCGGCGCATCGCCAGCATCAAGGACGGCGACGTCATCATCGGCGGACGCACGCGCGTGAAGGTGGTCAAGAACAAGGTGGCGGCGCCGTTCCGCGAAGCCGAATTCGACATCCTCTACGGCGAGGGCATTTCGCGCGAAGGTGACGTGCTGGATCTCGCGGTCGACCACAAGATCGTCGACAAGAGCGGCACGTGGTTCGCCTACAACGGCGAACGCCTCGGACAGGGCCGCGAGAACGCCAAGCAGTTCATGCGCGACAACCCCGACACGACGCAGGCGATCGAGGATCGGCTGCGGAAGGAGATGGGGCTGACGCGCGAGACGGCCGAAGCGTAGACGGATGGATTCCGAGATCCTCGGCTGGATCGCGGCGCACCGGACGCCCTGGCTCGACGCCGTCATGTGGGCGCTGACCGCCACGGGCATCGGGGGCGTGGTCTGGATCGCCGGGGCGGTCGCCACGGCGCTCGTCGACCGCCGCCGCAGGATGGCGGCCTGGCAGATGGGGTTGGCCATCCTACTGACATGGGCGGTGTCGGACGGCGTGCTCAAGCCGCTCGTGCATCGCGCCAGGCCCGACGCCCGCTTCGAGGCGTTACGCGTCGTGGCCGGCCCGCCATCGAGCTTGTCGTTCCCGTCCGGGCACGCGTCGAGTTCGGCGGCCGGAGCGTTCATGCTGGCCTCGGCGTGGCCCTCTGCGCGCGTGGCGTTCTGGGTGCTCGCCGTCGCCGTCTCTGCCTCGCGCATCTACCTCGGCGTCCACTACCCCTCCGACGTGCTCGCCGGCTTCCTGATCGGCCTGCTCGTGGCGTGGTTCGTTCGCGGACGGACCGTCTGGCGATGGTCCGGCGAGCGGGGGGAGCCGTGACCTCGGTCTGCGTGTTCTGCGGATCGAGCGACGGCGCGCGGCCCGCGTATGCGGCCGCGGCGAGCGCGCTGGGGCGGACCCTGGCGGAGCGGGGGCTCACGCTCGTGTACGGCGGCAGCAACGTGGGGATGATGCGCGCGCTGGCCGACGCCGCGCTCCGGGCCGGCGGACGCGTCGTTGGCGTGATCCCCGAGCAGCTCGTCGGCTGGGAGCGCGCGCACCGCGGGGTGACCGACCTCCGCGTGGTGGGCTCGATGCACGAACGGAAGGCGCTCATGGTCGAGCTGAGCGATGCCTTCGTCGCGCTGCCGGGCGGCGTCGGCACGCTCGACGAGCTGTTCGAGGTGCTGACGTGGGCACAACTTGGCCTGCACCACAAGCCGTGCGGGCTGCTCGACGTCGAAGGGTATTTCGACGATCTGGTTCGCCTGATCGACCGGGCGCGGCGAGACGGCTTCCTGTACGGGTCGGCGGCCATCCCGCTGCTCGACGACGATCCAGCGCGCCTGCTTGACCGGATCGTGGAAGCGGAGACGACCGCCGCACTCTCGACAACCGGGGCCGACCCACAGTAGAATTTCTGTTCCTGCAGGTGGCCAGGTAGCTCAGCTGGTAGAGCACTCGGCTGAAAACCGGGGTGTCCCCAGTTCAATTCTGGGCCTGGCCACCATTTCTCCGAACACCACAGAAGGCTCAAGGCTCGCGGAGCAGGACGACTCGCTCGCACGGGCGGCTGAGCCAGTGCGAAACGGCCGAATTCCTCCGCACAAAACTCTTGCCTCGCCCGGAACAAACCTGACAGGATAGGCGGCTATGACTCTTTCCACGTCTCGGATACCGCTCATTGTTCTCTCGGTCTTCTCTGCGGTCGCGCTCGGTCTTCCCCATGCGGCGCTCGCGCAGGCTCCGGCGCAGTCCACCATGACTGCCCAGGTTGAGAATCCTCCGGCGGATGCTCAGAAGACCGCGTCTGGCCTCGCCTACAAGATCGAAACTCCCGGAACCGGCACGGTCCACCCGACCGATAACGATTTCGTGAAGGTCGCGACCTCGTTCTGGACGAAGGAATCCGCGGAGGACCGGCCTGGCACGTTCGGCTCGCCGACCCGCCCGCTACCCATGGTCCAGTTGCTGATGCCAGGCCTCCACGAGGCGCTCGCCATGATGACCACCGGCGAGAAGATGAAGATCTGGATCCCCGAGAAGCAGGCGTTCAACGGGGCCCCGGACAAGCCCAAGGGCCCGCTGATGGTCGAACTCGTGCTGATCGACGTCGTGCCGATCCCGACGACGCCCCCCGACGTGGCCGCGCCGCCGGCCGACGCGCTGAAGACCAAGTCCGGCATCGCGAGCAAGGTTCTCAAGCCCGGCACCGGCGCCGCGCACCCGAAGTCGACCAGCTCGGTCACGGTCCACTACTCGGGTTGGACGACCGATGGCAAGATGTTCGACAGCTCCGTCGTCAAGGGACCGGCGGCCACGTTCACGCTCGGCAACGTCATCAAGGGCTGGACCGAGGGCCTACAGCTGATGGTGACCGGCGAAACCCGGCGCTTCTGGATCCCGGGCAAGCTGGCCTACGACGACCTCGCCAGGCCTGACGCTCCGAAGGGGATGCTCGTGTTCGACATCGAGCTGCTGGCGATCGACGGCAACAAGTAGGGCAAGGGCCGGGATGCCCTGCCTTCCTCTCGATTCACCGGCCCGGGCAGGCGGCCTTCAACTGGTCGCCACGCTCGGGCCGGCGTCTTTCGGCCGCGCCGCCGACCTCGCGGCGGCCGGAGCCACCTCGTTCCGGGTGAACGCCTCCCACCTCGACCTCGACGGGCTGTCGGCCGCGATCTCGTCAATCAGGCGGACCTGCCCTGGTGCTCCGGTGATCGTCGATCTCCAGGGCGCCAAGATGCGCATCACGCTGCCGGCTCCGCGCGACGTGGCCTCCGGCGACGTCGTCACGTTCTCGCCGGGCCCGGGGGCCGACGTCTGCGTTCCCCACCCCGAGCTGTTCATCCAGGCACGGGTCGGCGACACGCTCAGCGTGGACGACGGCCGCGTGAGGTTCGAGGTCGTGGGGATCGGTCCCCTGGTGATGACGGCCCGGGCCGTCGAGAACGGGCGGCTGCTGCCGAACAAGGGGCTGAACGTCGAGCAACACCCCGTCCGGCTGGACAGGCTGACCGATCGGGACGCGTCGGCCGGTCGCCTCGCCGCGCGAGCATCGGTTCCCGCGCTGGCGTTCTCGTTCATGATCGACGGCACGGAAGCGGGCTGGCTGCGCGCGGTCGCGCCGGCCAGCGTCGTCATCGGCAAGATCGAGCGGGCCGAGGCCGTGACGCGCCTCGGGACGATCGCCACGCGCGTCGATGCGATCTGGATCTGCCGTGGTGATCTCGGGGCGCAGCTCGGAGCCGACGCCCTGGCGCGGTGTGTCGCGGCGGTCGACCCCTCACACCTGCCCGTGCCGGTCCTGATGGCCGGCCAGGTCCTCGAGCACCTGACCAGCCATCCCCAGCCGACGCGCTCGGAGGTCTGCCACCTCTTCGACCTCGTCGCCCGCGGTTATGCCGGCATCGTCCTCTCGGACGAGACCGCGATCGGCCGCGACCCGGTTCACGCCGTCTCGACCGCCGCCGGGCTGCTCGCCGCCTTCCGCCACTGACGCGCCTTCCGCAGCTTGAACACGGCCGGATAGACCAGCAGTTCGAGGATGAACGACGTGGTCAGGCCGCCGATCATCGGCGCGGCGATCCGCTTCATCACGTCGGCCCCCGCCGAGGTCGACCACATGATCGGCAGCAGCCCCATGAAGGCCGCCGCCACGGTCATCATCTTCGGCCGCGCCCGCTTGACCGCCCCGTGCAGGATGGCCTCGTCCAGCCCGCCTGGCTGCTGCAGCCGCCCGCTCTTCCGGAACTCCTCGTAGGAGAGGTCGAGGAACAGCAGCATGAAGACGCCGGT
>PMKG01000004.1 GCA_003157675.1 Acidobacteriota bacterium | reverse complement strand
CGCGCACCGCGCCGCCGGCGATGATGCCGGTGCCGTCCGGCGCCGGCTTCAGCAGCACGGCGCCCGCGCCGTAGTGGCCGACGATCTCGTGGGGAACCGTGGTGCCGATGAGCGGCACGCGGATCAGCGACTTCTTGGCCGCCTCGATCCCCTTCTTGATGGCCGACGGCACTTCGCGCGCCTTGCCGACGCCGAAGCCCACCACGCCGTGCCCGTCGCCGACCACCACCAGGGCGCTGAAGCTCAGGTTCTTGCCGCCCTTGACGACCTTGGTGACGCGGTTGATGGCGACCACGGTNNAATCCTGATTCCTGAATCCTACTTAGAACTCCAATCCCGCTTTTCGTGCCGCCTCGGCCACCGCCTTGACGCGGCCGTGGTAGAGGAACCCGTTCCGGTCGAACACGGCCCGCTTGAGCCCCTTCTCGATGAGGCGCTCGGCGATGACCCGGCCCACCGTCTCGGCGCCGGCCAGGTTGCTGCCGCGCGCCTTCTCGCCCATCTTCGCCTTCACGGCCGGCTCGACGGTCGAGGCCGCCGCCACCGTCCGCCCGGTCGCGTCGTCGACCGCCTGGACGTACATGTGAACCAGGCTGCGGAACACCGTAACGCGGGGCCGCTCGGCCGACCCGACGATCCGCTTGCGGAGCCGCAGCTTGATGCGGTCGCGCCTGTCTTCCTTGGTCCGAATCTTCATAGCTCCTGCTCTCGTGTCTTCACGGGGCGCATCTCACCTCGTGGTCCTCACGGAAGGCTCAGGGCTCACGGCTCAGGGCTCAGGCCGGCCTGGGGCCGCTTGAGCCTTGAGTCTTGAGCCTTGAGCCCTCGCGTCATGCTCCGGTCTTCCCGACCTTCTTCTTCAGCACCTCGCCGGTGTAGCGGACGCCCTTCTGCTTGTAGGGGTCCGGCTTCCGCATGCGGCGGATGTCGGCGGCCACCTGGCCCACGACCTGCCGGTCGATGCCGGTCACCGTGACGTGCGTCTGCTTGTCGACCGTGATGTCGATCCCCACCGGGATGTCGAACACGATCGGGTGCGAGTAGCCGAGGGCGAACACCACCTGGCGCCCCTTGAGCTCGGCGCGGTACCCGATCCCGACGATGTCGAGCTCCCGCTTGAAGCCCTCGGTCACGCCGGCGACCGCGTTGGCGACGAGGCTCCGGCCGAGGCCGTGGAACTTGCCGAGTTCCTTGTCCTCGCGGATCGTCTTGGCGAGGAGCTGGCCGTCGTGCACTTCGAACACGATGCCGGGCGGGCAGGCCTGCCGCAGCTTGCCTTTCGGCCCCTGGATCTCCACGGCGCCCTCGGTCAGGTGGACCGTCACGCCTTTCGGAATCGGGATGGGTTTCTTTCCAATACGGGACATGATTCTCTCTCACAGCTGACAGCTGGCAGCGGCCTGCTGGCAGCGGATCCGCTGCCGGCTGACGGCTGACCGCTGACCGGTTCTACCAGACGTTGCAGAGCACCTCGCCGCCGATGCCAGCCTTGCTGGCCTCGCGACCGGTCATCAGGCCCCTGGACGTCGTCAAGATGCTGATGCCGAGGCCGGCGAGCACGGGCGGCACCTCGTCGTGACCGAAGTAGACGCGCCGGCCGGGGCGGCTGATGCGCTCGATCCCGGTGATGACGCGTTCGCCGCGCGCACCGTACTTCAGGAAGAGGCGCACGAACTTCTGCGGCGTCCGGGCTCCCTCGGGAGTCTCCTCCACGATCTTGTAGCCCTGGATGTAGCCTTCGGCCTGGAGGATGCGCGCCACCTCGACCTTCAGCTTCGACGCCGGGATGTCGACGCGCGGCCGCTTGGCCCCCACGGCGTTGCGGATACGCGTGAGCATGTCAGCAATCGGATCAGTCATAACTCGTGAACCTTGTCGTTCTCCCGGGTGGTTCGCTCGCGCGAACAGTTCGGGGTTTCGGCGGCCAGGGCCGCGCTCTTACCAGCTGCTCTTGATGACGCCCGTGATATCCCCCTCGAGCGCGAGCTTCCGGAAGCACAGACGGCACAGGGCGAACTTCCGGAGGTAGCCGCGGGGTCGCCCGCACAGCCGGCAGCGGTGCCGCAGGCGGATCTTGTACTTCGGCGTCTTCAGTTCCTTGACTTTCTTCGCGGTCGTAGCCATTGTTCGATCCTTGTCGGCTCAGGGCTCAGGGCTCAAGGCTCAGGCCGGTTCTAGCTCGTTCTGAACGGCATCCCCAGGAGCTGCAGCAGCCGCCGCGCCTCCTCGTTGGTCCTGGCCGTCGTCACCACCGAGACGTTCATGCCCCGGGCCTTGTCGACCTTCATGTAGTCGATCTCGGGGAACAGCAGCTGGTCGCGCAGCCCCAGCGTGAAGTTGCCACGGCCGTCGAAGCCGCGGGTCGAGACGCCCTTGAAGTCGCGGACGCGCGGCAGCGCGATGTTCATCAGGCGGTCGAGGAATTCGTACATCCGGTCGCCGCGCAGCGTCACCATCGTGCCGACGGGCATGCCCTTGCGGACCTTGAAGGCGGCGATCGACTTCTTGGCCCTGGTCGTGACCGGGCGCTGGCCGGTGATGCGGCCGACCTCGTCGGCGCCGGCGTCGATCAGCTTGACGTTCTGCGTCGCCTCGCCCAGCCCCATGTTCACCACGACCTTCTCCACCTTGGGGATGGCCATGACGTTCGTGTAGCCGAACTCCTTCTTGAGACCGGGGACGACGTCCTTGAGGTAGCGTTCCTTCAGCCGGTTCATTTGTCCACCACTCCCTCGCACTTGCGGCAGAAGCGCACCTTCCGCCCGTCGCCCAGCACGCGGCGGCCGATCCGGGTCGGCTTGCCGCACTCGGGGCAGACCAGCTGGACATTCGACGCGTGGAGCGGGGCTTCCCGCTTCGCGATGCCGCCCTTGACGTTCTTGGACGGGTTCGGCTTGGTGTGGCGGCTGATGAAGTTCACGCCCTCGATCACCAGGCGGTTATCGGCAGGCTGAACCTTCAGCACGCGGCCCCGCTTGCCGCGGTCCTTTCCCGTCGTCACGACGACGTTGTCGTTCTTCCGAATTGGTGTTTCAAGACGCGACATGTCGGGATTCCCTTCCTACAGCACCTCGGGCGCCAGCGAGATGATCTTCATGAACTTCCGATCGCGCAGCTCGCGGGCGACCGGGCCGAACACGCGCGTCCCGATCGGCTCGTGCTCGTCGTTGATCAGCACGGCCGCGTTGCGGTCGAAGCGGATGTAGCTGCCGTCCTTGCGGCGCTGCTCCTTCCGGGTGCGGACGATGACCGCCTTCACCACGGAGCCCTTCTTGACGTTCGAGTCGGGCACCGCTTCCTTGACCGACGCGGTGACGATGTCGCCCAGCCGCGCGTAGCGCCCGGTGGAGCCGCCGATCGGGTTGATGACGGCGATCTTGCGGGCGCCGGAGTTGTCGGCGACGTCGAGAATCGAGCGCATCTGGATCATGACGCACCTCCTGCCTTCTCGGGCTCGGCGGCGAGCTGCGCCTCGGCCTCACGCGCCTTCACGTCGACGGCGCGGCGGACGATGCGGGTGACGACCCACCGCTTGCGGCGGCTCATCGGGCGGCCCTCGACGATCTCGACCAGGTCGCCGAGCTTCGCCTCGTTCCCCTCGTTGTGCGCGAGGAAGGTCGACGTGCGGCGCTGGATCTTGCCGTACAGCGGGTGGCGCACCTGGCGCTCGACCGCGACCACCACGCTCTGCTCCATGCGGTCGCTCGTGACGACCCCTTGAACGCGTGCTTTGTCAGCCATCGTGCTAGCTCCTGCCCGCCGGGGCGGTCTTCTGGCGGAGCACCGTCTTGACGCGCGCCAAGTCGCGGCGAACCTGCCGCAGCTTCAGCGGGACGTCGAGGTGCCCCATGGCCTTCTGGATCCGCAGCCGGAAGAGCTGATCGTTCAGGTCGCGCTCGCGGGTCCTCAGGTCGTCCTCGTTCAGTTCGTGCAAGTCGCGGGCGCTCGTCATACGGCAGCCTCCTGGGCGAAGCGGGCGGCGAACCGGGTCTTGATCGGCAGCTTGGCGGCGGCCAGGCGCATGGCCTGCTTGGCCTCCAGCTCGGTGACCCCCTCCATCTCGAAGAGGATCTTGCCGGGCCGGACCACGGCCACCCACTCCTCGGGCGCGCCCTTGCCCTTGCCCATTCGGGTTTCCGCCGGCTTCTTGGTCACGGGCTTGTCGGGAAACACGCGGACCCAGATCTTGCCGCCGCGCTTGATGAACCGCGTCATCGCCACGCGGGCCGCTTCGATCTGGCGCGCCGTCATCCAGCACGGCTCCATCGCCTTGAGCCCGTAGTCGCCGAACGCGACGTCGGACCCGCGCCACGCCTTCCCCGTCATGCGGCCGCGCTGCTGCTTGCGGTACTTGACCTTCTTCGGCATCAACATAGAGAACCTTCTCCAACCACTCACGTCCTGGCTCGGGGCTCACGGCTCAGGCCGGCTCAGGGCTCGAGCCTTGAGCCAGCCGTCTCCTATCCTCGCGCGTCGCTCCTCGGCTGCCGGCGCGGCACCCGGTAGTCTTCCTCGCGGCCCACGCGCGGCTCGAGACGCTCGCCCTTGTAGAGCCACGTCTTGACGCCGATCTGGCCGTAGGTCGTGTGCGCCTCGGCGAACCCGTAGTCGACGTCGGCCCGGAGCGTCTGCAACGGGAGCTGCCCGTGCAGGTACCACTCCGAGCGCGCGATCTCGGCGCCGTTCA
>PMKG01000016.1 GCA_003157675.1 Acidobacteriota bacterium | reverse complement strand
TGGTGCTCATGAGACCGGCTCCAATGGCCGGTCGTCGGCCGTCGGCATGATTGGAGAGCCGGCGTGTGATCAGAGAAGGGATCTTCCCTCACTAGCGCCGAGGAGCGCCGTCGTTGCGAACTCCCGGCTGAAGCTGTCTTGATGCCTGCTGGGTTGCTCTTCTCTAGTTTCGGACACCGTGCCCATGCTCTTGCGAGGTGTCCACGCGAACGGATCAAGCCCAACACACCGCACCGGGATCGTGTGTCGGAGCCTATCACGGCGCCGGACCGTGATCTGTCGGATCCCGCGGCCCTCACGCGTCGTCGAGCCCGACGAACGTGAACCCCCGTCGCCGCAGAACGCCGATGATATCGGGAAGGGCGGAGAGCATCGACGACACATCCGGATGAGCGTCCACACCCCGTCCGTCATGGAGGAGCAGCACCATGCCAGAACGCGCCCATCGGGTTGCGCGTCGCACCAAGACGGCCGGCGGCGGGCTGGCCGTATCCCAGACCCCGCGGCTCCAGACCCACACCGTCAGCCCCCGTTGTCGAGCGGCGGCGAAGACGCTGGCCGACTTGTATCCGTGCGGCGTGCGGTACACCCCGGCCGGTCTGACGCCGTGACGCTCGAGTACCGCCAGAACGTCTTCAATCTCCCGGTCCACCTCCGCGGTGTCAGCGCGAGAAAGTGTGCGGTGGTTCATCCCGTGGATTCCAATGGTATGGCCCTCGGCCTGCATCCGCCGAAGGGTGCTGGCATAGTGTTCGGCGTGGGTGCCTAGTACGAAGAAGGTCGCCAGGACGCCTTCTCTGGAGGCCGCGTGAAGGCGCAAATCGCCTGAGCGTTGGCTCACCTGCACTCCTTCAAGAGAGCGTCGTTCGCACCGCGGGCACCGAGGGACGTTCGCGTTTGGAGCCCGGGTGCGCGAGGGTGGTTCGATGTGGATCTTGCCATGCAGGCCGCCGTCTTCGCGCGGTGCCCGCAGTTCACGGTTCTGCTTCTGATCTTGTTCGCTCGGCTGGGCGCCTGTGCAGTAGGAGACAGACTGACGGCGTCCGAATTGCGCATAGTCGTTTGGGAGCGGCAGCAGGAGAAGACAATGACCAAAACGAGGAAAGAGACGCCGTTATTCGAGCGTGCGGCGATCGGTGCTCAGGCACAAGTGACTGATCTAGTGTACGACGCGAAGCTGATGGCGGGACTATTACCTGACCCCCGTGACGGCATCGACAAAGACGAACTGCCAATTAGCTTCATCCTCAAGAAGGGGCGAGACCGGGCCGATGCCAAGGCCCTGAAGGAGTCACATTCGACGACCACGAATGGGCCGGCATTGCCGGTGCACGCGAAGAAGTGACGGGTGGTCCAGCACCAGTCGGTGGCGAGCGTCTCCCGGACCTTCGCAGCCAATGCCTCGACCGAAAACGATTTCTGAAGAATACTCACGCCTTCATCCACCACACCGTGGTGGGCGGCTACGTCGGCGATGCCTCCAGATCAAGAACCAGAAGGCGAGTTCGTCGGAAGAGGAACCGCCACGTTGTTCCACCTGAGAAAGGGAGGACGACCGCCTTCCTGGTTGCTCTCCCTGACAGGCCCGACATAAGACCCTTGTTCGCTCGCAGCCCGACTCCCCCGCGTCGCCACGCCGCCAGAATCGGCAGTACTCGCCACACGCGCGGTGTTTCGTATTGAACTGCGGCGCGGACACGGCCGCGATAACTTGACTATGTGATGCGTGATACCCGGCGGCGGGCGGAATCAGGCGCCCCTCTCACTGGCCGCGTCAGGTCACGCGCGACGACGCTCATCAGCGTTTCTCCAGGAGTCAGCATATGCGTCAGCACCGTCTGGTACGACTCGTTCACTCGCTTCTCTTGACCGGCGCCTGTGCGGCGATCGCGAACCCCGCGTCCGCACAAACGCCGCCGGACATCATTATGGCGAACGCAGGCGGTCAGGTCGCCTCCCCCACGTCCCCGCTTCGAACCGCGTACGTCGCAGACCGCTCCCCCGCACCCGACAATCCGACCGACGTCAGGTTCAATATCAATGTCGAGTTGCAGGGCATTTACGACGAGGTCAGCCAGGTCGAGATTCCCGTCGTCGGTAACACCCAAGACCTGTACTCGAGCGTCTTTTTTGCTCCAGATTGGACATTTGTCGATCTGGCCGGAAAGAGGCAAAGCTGGGCCGAGAAGCGTGCCCTCGACCTCTCGGAGCGGCTCGCCACTCCCTGGGATTCAAGGATTCAATGGATCCGCTCGTTGACGATTCTGCCGGATGGAGCGTCGACGGTGGTGTACGTGACGACCAGGCGGACCATCGTGGACACCGAAGGACGGTACGGTCGGAAGGGCGTGTGCCGCATGCTCAGGGAGGAAGCAGTCTACTCTGACAAATGGGTCAAGGTGGCCGACAAGTGGAAGATGGCATCCCGAGCACAGGCGCGCCCGTCGAAAGTGGCCGTGGACAAACGATGGTAGGCGCCGTGTGGCTGAGCTGGCCTCCGGCGGGGCGGCTCTTCCGAACGCCGCCCACGGTGTCTGATAGCGGGCGTTCCGTTCACCAACGCAGCGGAGCCACCCCGTTTATGCGTCCTATCGTCCCCGCCGGTTCGGCGGTGAAGGCTACCGGCTCAGCGAGCAGCTGAAGACGCTGTTCGAAGCGCGCACGGGCGAGAGCTGGAACATCTACGACAAGGCACTGCTCAAGCTGGTCAGCCAGGACCGTAAGCTCCCCGTCTAGATCGACAGTCGTTGGTAGACTGCTCCTACTGGCGATCGCGAGCACGGGCACCGACGCCCGGCGACCTCGACCGCCTATCTGATTGGCCGGGGTCCACGATCACCG
>PMKG01000195.1 GCA_003157675.1 Acidobacteriota bacterium | reverse complement strand
GTGGCGGACGCGGAATTGAGTTCGCAATGAACTCAAGGTCGCTACTGACCGGCCGAACAGCGGCGCTTTCGCCGCTCCAGCGCCTCGTGCGCGTCGCGCTCGTCGAGCTCCCGGCGGAGCTCCCAGGCGTGGGCCAGCCGAAATGGCCGGCGCCGACCGTCGACCCGAAACGAGGTGAGGGCGGCACGACCGGGCCGAGCCGGGTCCATGGCAAGGAGGGCCCGGCCGGCGATCGGACCGTGGTCCAGGATGGATTCGATGGCGCTCTTGCCGCGCGCGGGGAGGGTTCGGGCAAGCTCGACCCGGTTCGCCGCCACGAACGCATCGGCCTCGTCGGTCGCCAGTGCAACGAGCACGACAAGGATCTCCTTCGGCCGCCAGCCAAGCGTACGTGCCGGCTCGATGCAGCTGCGCGCGTAGCGTTCGAGCTGGCGCTGGATCGCGCCGTGGTCGCGCAGCTCGCTCTTGAATTCAATGACGATCAGGCGCCCTATCGCGTCATCGAATGCGAGCAGGTCGATGAAACCGCGCTGGCTGCCGTCGACCACCGGGACTTCGACCGCCGTGCGGAGGCCGGCCCGCTCGAGAATCCGCCGGAGAGTCCGCACGCACGTGCGGTGAATGATGTCCTGGCCAGTGAGACCTCCGATCAGCTCGCCCGGCGTAATGCTGACACGCGCGTCGATCGCGGCCAGCAGCCGCTGCAGCACCTCCACCGAACCGCCCTGGCCTGTCCAGGCTTTGGCGGCAGCCGTCTGCGAGACATCCGCTTCCGCCGCAAGACGACGCTGCGTCCAGCGGAGGTTCTCGCAGCTCCGGACAATGGTGGTAGCGATCATGGTGCGTAAGTCGACCTGCATGACGCGCAGCATGACAAGCGCCGCTTAATTTTCACTTACCTCGTGGCCAATCTCGGGTGCGGCGGGTTCGGCTCGGTGCCGCGGGTGCGGCGGGTTCGCCTTGACACCAATCTCGGGTGCGGCCGCATTCCGGCCGCAAGTCGGGGTTCAGTTGCCATCCGCCGGGCAGCCGGGCGCCTTCGGCCGGCATACGGCCGGCATACGGCCGGCATACGGCCGGCTGGCGTCGGCGATGAGTCAGACCATTGAGTTCATCGTGAACTCAAATGCATGTCCTGCACGCACGCACCAGACGCGAGATGTCGCTATTCGGGTATGGCTCGTGCCCAACGAGGCCGATCTTGAACTCGCCGCGAACTCACGGTGCCGACTTCGCGCGGGTTGGGTGTCAAGGGTCGTGGGATTGTCGCCGTTCGGTGGAGCCGGCGCCGTTTGGTGGGGTTGAGTGCGGTTGGCCGGGCGGCATGACGACATCTGTTCGGCGCCTCGTCGGCGCGGAAGTCGGCGCGGTAGTCGGCGCCTCGTCGGCGGGGTAGTCAGCGGCTATCCGGCGCGGTATCGGGCGGCGGCTTCGGAGCGATTGCGAGCATGCAGCTTGTGCAGGATGCTGCTCACGTGCGACTCCACGGTCCGCGGGGAGACGACCAAGGCCTCGGCGATCTCGCGATCCGTCAATCCCTGGGCGAGCAGGCGCAGGATCTCGTGCTCCCGTGAGCTCAGGGACTCCAGCCCGGTTGTCGGACCGTCGCCGTCACTCCCGGATGGACCTTTCTGAGTGGCGCGCACGAGCCGGCGCACGAGCGTTCCTGCCATCCGACCCGACATGACGAGCTCGCCATCTCCGGCGGCCCGCACGGAGCGCAGCAGTTCTTCGGGCGTGAGGTTCTTGGTGAGGTACCCGGTCGCCCCGGCGCGGACCGCGTCGAACGCGTCCCGGTCGGAATCGGAGACGGTCAGCATGACGATGCGCGCGTCGGGCAGGCGCGGCGAAAGCTCGCGGACGAGCCGGATCCCATCCATCCCGGGCAGGTCGATGTCGACCAAAAGGACGTCGGGCCGAACTCCGGGAGCCACCTGAAGGGCCTCCTCAGCCGTGGCGACCGCGCCCACGATCTGGATGTCGGGCGCGGTGATCGCCTGGGTGACCGCCGCGCGGACGAGGGCGTGGTCGTCCACAAGCATCACCCTGATGCGGGCGGGCCGGCGCGGCTCCGTCATGGCTTCATCCCCACAGTGGCTAGCTCGTCCGTGCTCAGGGGCACGCTCACCGTTACCCGGGTGCCGTCCTGCGGTCGCGAATCGATCGTCAGCTCGCCTCCGATGATGAGGGCTCGCTCGCGCATCGAAGCCAGACCGAAGCAACCTCTCCTGACCTCGGACGGTTCGAACCCGATGCCATTGTCGCCTACCACGAGGTCCATGTGGGAGTCCACGACACATGCACGGACGCGTACAACGGTCGCGTCTGCATGGCGGGCGATGTTGTTGAGAGCCTCCTGGGCNNGCGCGCAGGCCGAATCGATCGGCGAAGTCGTCGACGTAGCGCGCCATCAACTCGCGTAGTGACACCGCCGGCTCGCTCCCAAGACGCAGCGCCATCACCGCCTGGCGCGCATCGGCCAGTCCGGCGTCAATCGCCCTCGCCAGTTCGTCGCAGGCCGCGCTCGCCTCGGGACCGAGGTCGGGTGTGGCACCCAGGCGTCCGATCTTGAGCTTGGCCAGCCAGAGATCCTGGGCGAGCCCGTCGTGGAGCTCGCGGGAGAGCCTCGTCCGCTCCTCGAGCGCGGCCCGACGCACCTCGACATCCTTGAGCTGCGCGAGAGTCTCGTTGGCCAGACCGAGTGCGGCACGGGTCGCCCGTCCCTCGGCCTCGATGCCGATCAACAACACGACCGCGAAGGCCACGGTCAGGATGTCGCCGCTCGTTACAAGCCCGCCATAGGTGCCCGGGTAGAACGCGGTGTGGAACTCACCGAAGGCCGCGAAAACCAGGCCGACCGCCAGGAAGCCGTCTCCAATCGCGGCGGTACGGCGGTGATGCCGCCGGGTCAGCTCGGCCGCAAGAGCGAAGAGTCCGCCGCCGACCAGATGCAGACCCACACCGAGTGGGGTCGGCGAAGGCGGCACGGGCTGGAAGCTCGGCCAAGTCGGCAGATAGGAGAGGATGAAGACGCTGCTCAGCGGGGGGACGCTGGGGCTCCACGCGCTGGCAAATTGGATGATCGCAAGAAGAGCGACGGCGGGGCCGAGCAGGATCAGCCAGTGATGGCGAACGCGGATGCCCCCCAGCGAGACCGCCGCGCCAAAGACCAGAAGGGTGGCGGCGATGAGGTGTCCAGCCATCGTGATCTGCGGCTGGGCCTCGCGAGGCATGTTCAGCCCGAAGTCCGAGATGGCCACGTCCAGCCGTCCGACGATGAAGAGCAGGCTCGCCCCGCTGGCGATCGCCAGGACCAGGAAGGCCGACGCCTGGAAGAGGGCCACGGGTGCTCCGATCTCGCGGTAGCGGACCCAGGCGACGACGGCGACACCCAGCGTGACGACCGTGGCGGAGGTGTCAAGGACGAGGTCCAGCCCGACTTCGACGTGCTGGCCGCCGAGCATCGGCAGGAAGACGACCGCGGTGGACACGAGGGCCAGGACGATGACGGTCGCCGCCAGGAC
>PMKG01000442.1 GCA_003157675.1 Acidobacteriota bacterium | reverse complement strand
TCGCCTCGGCCTCGCGCAGGCCGCTGACCGCCTGGTCGAGCTCGTTGGGCGTGGCCGAGTTCTTGGCGCGCAGTTCCGCCACCCGCGCGTGCGTGGCGGTGGCCAGGGCGAGACCGGCCAGCGCCGCGTCTCGATTGGTCCTGGCGGCCTTTACCCCCTGCTCGGCCGCGGCCAGCGCGGCGTCGGCGCNNGCGCTGGGCCTGCAGGTCGCGCGCGTCGAGTCGGATGAGAATCTGCCCGGTGCGAACGCGATCGCCCGGCTTGACGAGGATCTGGTTCACGTCGGCGAAGATCCGGCTGACCAGCGTGGCGGTCGTCCGGGCCCGGACGACGCCGCCGGCCTCGAACGGCTGCACCGCGGGCTCCAGCCTGGCGACCTGGACGGGCACCTCGATCGGGGTCCGGGAATCGGCCGTGGACGCCTCGCGCGTGCCCGAGCACGCGGCCAACGCGAGTGTGGCGGTCAGGGCGGCCGCCGCGGGAATCCTGTGCGTGAACATCGTTAAACTCATCTGAAGCATCGTGTCAATCCTCTCGAGCCCGACGCGCCGGTCGGGCGTGCTCGCACCGCCCGCCTACTGCAGGCGACCGACCGCCTTGTCGAGCGCGGCACGGCCGACCATGACGTCGACGATCGATCCGATCCGTAACGTCTCCGCGTCGAGCAGGGCCGTGGCGGCCCGAAGGACGTCGGTGACGCCTGCCAGCCCGGATTCGTACCGATCCCGGATGATCCGCTGACTCTCGCGCGCCTGCAGCACGACGGCCCGGCCGACGGCCTCGCGCGCTATCGCGGCGTCGTACTCGGCGCGCGCCGTGCGGACGTCGAGGCGGACGGTATCGAGGACGTTGTCCCTCTCGGCCTTCGCCCGCGATTCGGCGGCCGAGGCCGCCTTCAGGCGTGCCGCGTCGCCGAAGCCTGCGAACAGGTTGAAACGCAGCTGCCCGGACACCATCCACGCCGACGCGCGGTTCCAGAACGTGTTGCCGTTCAGCTCGTACATCCCCTGGAAGTAGACCTGCGGAAGGAACGCGGCCTTCGCCGCCGTGCGCGCCGTGTCGGCGAGCGCGACCTGTGTGTTCGCGCGGTGGATGGCCGCACGGCTCTTGAGCGCGGCCGCCTCGTCGTCGGAGGCGGGTGCGGTCGCAGCGGCCGACGGTGGCGGCGGTTCGACGGGCGAGAACGGCTGGTCGAGCGGCACGCCCATCAGCTGATTGAGCTGGGCCCGGGCGATGGTCTCGCCGCTCGCGGCCCGAATCTGCCGCTCCTGCATCTGGGCGAGGAAGACCCGCAGCGACAGGACGTCCGCCTCGGTGACGAACCCCGCATCGCGCCGCTGCTCGGTGCGAGAGAGGTCGTCCTTCGCGGCGTCGACCGCGGAGTCGGCAGCCTTCCGGCCGGCAATGGCCTGCAGGACCATGCCGTAGACGCGCGTGACGCCCAGCGCCAGGTCCGCCCGCCCCTCGGCCGTCATCTGCTGCGCCATCTGGCTGCCTAGGCCGGCCGAGCGGATGCCCGCCAGCCGGGCGCTGTCGAAGATCGGCTGCTGGAGGACCAACATCCCCTGGTGGTTGGTCAGGGGATCGGGATGGTTGAGGGCGTCGAGGGCGAAGTTGGCGGCGGTGAACCGCTGGTGGGTCAGGAGCGACCCGAACACGTAGACCGGGTCGTTGCCGCGCTGCCACGACTCGACGTAGTCCACGCGCGGCAGGTAGCCGGCGCGAGCCTCGTCGACGTGCGCGGCGGCCTCGCGCTCCCCCGCCTTGGCGGCCCGCATCATCGCGTTGTTCGCCAGCGCGGCCGCCACCGCCTGGTCGAGCGTCAACGTCTCCTGCGCCGCGAGCGGCCGGGGCAGCAGGGCGAAGAGGGTGGTCACGACAATTGCGACTCGGGATACCATAAAAGCCACTCGCAGTCGTTCGGTGTCCGTTGGCCCACAGCTCACGCCGGACGCCTCGAGGATCGTGGCGCCGGCGAGTCGGAACGGGGAAAGCGGCGTGCTCTGGTGTATGATTCACGCCCCCGGTAAAGCGTCACACGGGTTGGGTCGACAGGTGGTTGTGACGAAATCACACAGTACGAATCATCAGGAAGAAGACCGGGCCGCCCGGGAGGGGGCCACCTACGCGGACCTCGTGCGGGCGCTCCAGGCAGGCGACACACACGCCATGGAAACGCTTCTCATGCGGGCGCAGGAAGTGGCCTACCGCTTCAGCCTGCTCGTGTGCGGGCGGGCGGACGACGCCGACGACGCCATGCAGGAAGCGCTGCTCAAGACCTATCGGTACGCGGCGCGGATCCGCGAGCCCGAGGCGTTCCGCGCCTGGCTCTATCGCACCGTGCGCAATGCCTGCCTGATCGGGCGCCGGAAGCGGGCGAACGAGCCGGACCACATCGCGTCGCTCGACGATGCGAGCGCCGATGCCGACGGCCACGAACGGCAGATCGACGCGGTGGNNCTGCGGGCGCGCTTGAGACACGCGCTGGCCGCCGTGCCCCGACCCTACCGCGTCGTCGTGGTGCTCCGGGAGATCGAGGGGCTATCGACGCGCGAGGTGGCCGAGGTGATGGGGATCTCCGAGGCGAACGTCAAGACGCGGCTTCACCGCGCACGTATGCTGCTGCGCGAGCACTTGGGAGCATCATGAACCGTCCGGACCACGACCATCGGTGCGCCGATTTCCTCGACACGCTGTCGCGGTATCTGGACGACGATCTGCCGGAAGCCGAACGGTGCGCGATCGAGCGCCATCTGCGGGATTGTCCGTGCTGCGAGGACGTGCTCGAGAGCCTCAAGGTCACCGTGGCGGTCTGCCATGAGAAGGGAAGGCCGGCGCTGCCGCGGGAGGTCCGGCAGCGGGCGAAGGCCCGCATCGCCGAACTGCTCCACCAGGCGCCGCGAGCGAAGTCCCGGGCCCGTTGAGGCCTGCCACGCCATTTCCCGAGTGAGAAAGAGAGACCGATGTACCCAGTCTTGTTTCGCCTCGGCTCGTTCGACATCACCAGTTTCGGTGCCATGGTCGCCCTCGGAGCGGTCCTTGGCATCCTGCTGCTGCGCAGCGAGATGGTGCGGTCCGGCCTCGACGGGGGCAAGGGAATCGACGCGGCGCTTGTGGGCGTGCTCGGCGGCCTGGCCGGCGCAAAGCTGTTGTATGTGATCGAGCACTGGGCCGAGCCGCTGTCGGACACGCTCCTGAGCCGCGGCGGGATGAGTTGGTTCGGCGGCCTCACCGGCGGCGTGCTGGCCGGTCTGGCGATGGTGGCGTACGCGCGGCTGCCGCTGCTGAAGGTGCTGTCCGCCGCCGCCCCGGCGCTTGCGCTCGGCCAGGCGGTCGGTCGGATCGGCTGCTTCCTGGTCGGCGACGACTACGGGCGGGCAACCAGTCTGCCGTGGGGGATCGCGTTCCCGCAGGGACTCCCGCCGACGACGGCCCGCGTCCACCCGACGCAGCTCTACGAATTCACGCTGCTGCTGGCCATTGCGGGCGTCCTGGTATGGCTGAGGCGGCGTGGAACAGCTGACCGGGTCGTCGTCGCGTGGTATCTGGTGCTCGCGGGCGGGATGCGTTTCCTGATCGAGATCGTGCGCGTCAACCANNTCGGTGTGTGGCTGGTGGTGAAGAAGCCGAGCGAGCCTCCTGCTCGGCCCGCAGGCCGCAAGGCCAGGCGTTGAGCCAGCCCCGCGGCCCCGGAGCCCGCGATCGGGCTACTTCGTCGAGCGGACCGGGGCCACGCTCTTCGCGCGCAGCTCCTGCTTCGCCTGGTCGAGCATTTGCTGAGCCTTCTCCCGGTCGGGGTAGTTCGGGTTGGCGGCAAACAGCCGCTCCCACGCCCGAACCGCGCCGGCGAGATCCTTCTTGCCGTCCCGTTCCACGATTCCGAGATTGAACAGCGTCTGCGGATGGTTCGGGTCGATCGCGAGCGACTTGTCGAACTGGGCGATCGCCTCGTCGGGCTTCCCCGAGTACCACAAGGCCGTTCCGAGGTCCGTGCTGAGGTTGACGTTCTGCGAGTCGATCTGGAAGGCCTGCCGGTAGGGGCCGACCGCCTCGTTGTATCGCCCGGCGTCGAAGAACAGGTTGCCGAGCTGCGTGTTGGCCTGCACGTTGCGCGGGTCGCGTGCCAGGATGTTCCGCAGGGCCTGAGCCGCCTGTTCGTCGAGCAGGCCGACTCTCTGGCTCCCCGCCGCCTGAGCCGACTCCTGAGCCACCGTGGCGCCAGCCGGAAGCGCCGGAGGGCGGCCGCTGAAGATCACGTAGCCGACGGCCAGCCCGAGCACGAGACACGCGACGGCGATCAGGGCCCAGGTGGTGGACGAGGTCTGCTGTTGTGCCATAGATCGAATCGGGGAGACGGGACGGCCCGGGCCGTCCCGCCTCCACCGGGAGTTTACGCGCCGACGTTCCAGCTGCGCAGCACCTTCATATAATTGCCGCGCTCGAACGCCGCCGGGTCCGGGCTCTTCTGCAGGCTCATGCTGCCCCGCATCTGCGCGATCGACTCGTACTCGTGCTCCTCCATCCAGTGCTTCATGCCCTGGATGATCGTGAGCAGGCGCTCGGGGCCGTCCTCGAGCAGCCGTGACACGACCTGGACGGCGGACGCGCCCGCCATCACGGCCTTCACGGCGTCGAGGCCGGTGTGCACGCCACCGCTCGCGCCGAGCGACGCCTTCACCTGGCCCCACAGGATGGCGAGCCAGTGAATCCGCAACAGCAGCTCGGAGGAGTCCGAGAGGTGCAGGCTCGGCACCGCCTCGAGCGCCTCGACGTCGATGTCGGGCTGGTAGAAGCGGTTGAA
>PMKG01000213.1 GCA_003157675.1 Acidobacteriota bacterium | reverse complement strand
GCGCTCAAGCCGCTGCACGACCGGGCGCGGATCACGCGCATCGTCGTGTCGACCTACCAGGCGGCGGCCGGCGCGGGCAAGAACGGCCTCGACGAGCTCATGCAGCAGGCACGCGAGATCCTGGACCACGGCACGTGCGGCGCGCCGCGCACCTTTCCGCACCAGCTCGCCTTCAACGTGATCCCCCAGATCGACGTCTTCCAGGAGGGCGGCTACACCAAGGAAGAATGGAAGATGATTCGCGAGACGGTGAAGATCCTGGGCGATCCAGGCGTCCGGGTGACGGCCACCACCGTTCGCGTCCCGGTCCTCATCGGTCATTCGGAGTCGGTGAACATCGAGACCGAGCGGAAGCTCACCGCCGACGAGGCCAGGGCGATCCTGGCTGCCGCGCCCGGCGTCACGGTGGTGGACGACCCGTCGATGCGCGCGTACCCGATGCCCGCGCCGACGGCGCACACCGATGATGTGTTCGTCGGACGGATCCGGGAGGACAACTCGATCGAGCGCGGGTTGAACCTGTGGATTGTCTCGGACAACGTCCGCAAGGGCGCGGCGCTGAACGCGGTGCAGATCGCGGAGCAGCTGGCGGCCAACCAGTGGGTGCGGTTGCCGTGAACCGCCCGCCCGTCCTGGTCCAGAAATTCGGCGGCACGTCGGTCGCCACCCCTGAGCGGCGGGCGCTGGTCGTCGAGCACGTGCGCCGCGCCCGCACCGAGGGATTCGCCGTCGCCGTCGTGGTCTCCGCGATGGGACGCCGGGGCGAGCCGTACGCCACCGACACGCTGCTCGACCTGCTGCGCGCGGACGGCGGCCCGGTCGCTCCGGCCGATTACGACCTGATGTTCACGAGCGGCGAGGCGATCGCGGTGGCGATGGTCTCGCAGGCGCTCAAGCGCGCCGGCATTCCGGCCGTCGGCATGACGTCGGCGCAGGCGCGCATCTTCACCGACGGGCTGCACGTCGAAGCGAGCATCACCGAGATCGACACCTCGCGCCTCGTGTCGCTGATGGCTTCCGGCCAGGTGCCCGTCGTCACCGGCGGGCAGGGCGTGGCGCCGGCCACGCTCGACTTCACGACGCTCGGCCGGGGCGGGAGCGACACGTCCGGCGTCGCCCTCGGCGCCGCGCTCGAGGCGCAGCGCGTGGACATCTTCACCGACGTGGACGGCGTCGCCGTGGTCGACCCGCGGATCGTCCCGGGAGCCCGCGTCCTCTCCCGCGTGAGCTACGCCGCGATGCACGAGCTGGCGCGGTTCGGCGCCGGGGTCGTCCACCCGCGCGCGCTCGCCATGGCGTGGACGAGCCGGACGCCGGTTCTCGTGCGCTCGACGTTCTCGGATGCGCCGGGAACGCTCGTCGACGAGGTCGACGACGAGTCGCCGCTGGTCGGGCTGGCGGTGCTTCCGCCGATGGAGACGGTCGTGCTGCCGGCCGGCGCCGTCGACCGGCCGACGCGTGCGAGCTGGGAGCAGGTGCGGGTCGTCATGAGTCTCGAGGACGGCGGCGGGACGGAACTGCTGGTCGGCGCCGGCGACGACAAAGCGTCGGACCTGCGGGAGGCGCTGGCGGAGACGGCCGCGCAGCCGCTCCGATCCGCCGGACGGTGCTGCTGGCTGTCGGTCATCGGCGACGCGGCCGCGCTCGAAGCTCACCACCCGCGTTTCCTGGCGCGCTTCTCCCAGCACGCCATCGCGCCGCTCGGCTGCGAGCTGACCGGACGCCGCTGCACGTACGTCGTTCCCGAGGCGGCGCGAGCCCGCGCGGCGGCGGTCGTCTACGANNGCGTTCTAGAAGGTCTGGCGCTTCCGCCAGTACCGCGCGAGCCCCTGCCAGCAGTGATCCACCGGCACCGCCGTCGTATACCGCTGCACCCAGTCGTCGCCGGGCAGTCGCTCGGCGAAGAGCGCAGCGAGGCGCCCGCTGAACCGCGCCATCCGCTGCGTGTCGTCCAGGGAGGCGTCCGCCAGCAGATCCCGCACCCAGCCGGCCATCTCCGCGAGGTTCGCTTCGAGGTCGGCCNNATCCGGGCGAGGCTCAACGCCCAGGCCGGGAGGTCGATGTCGGGAGGCGGCGTCGGCGGGATGACGAGCAGCGGTGCGCCGATCCGAATGCCGCCCGTGTCGCCGACAAACGCCGTGCCGCTCGCCACGTCCAGGTAGCTCACGTGGTGCGACGCGTGCCCCAGCGTCTCGGCGACGCGTATGCCGAGGCCAGCGGGCCGAAGCGTCTCCCCGCCGTCGAGCGTGTGCACGTTGGCGGCCGGCACGGACAGCACCTGGCCCCACAGCCGGTCCATCGCGTCGCCGTAAAGACGGCTGGCGCTCGACACCAGCTTCGAGGGATCGACGATGTGCGCGGCGCCCCGCCGGTGCACGTAGACCTGCACGTCGGGGTTCGCCCGGACGATCGCGCCGACGCCACCGGAATGATCGAGGTGGATGTGGGTCACCAGCACGGCCGCCACGTCCTCCACCCGACGGCCGTGGGCCGACAGCTCGGCACGCAGCGTGTCGAGGCAGGCCGCCGGGCCGGGGTCGACGAGCACCAGCCCCTCATGGCCCTCGAGCAGCCCGACCGCGATGACCCCCGTCCGCCCCTGGAACTTCAAATCAAGCGTCGTGACCATGCGCTATTCTCCCACGATCGGCGCCGGGCCCTCGTGATGGCGCGGCTTTCTCATCAGGAACACGAGCGGCGTCATCACGATGAACACCACCGCGAGCAGCTGGAAGGCATGGAGGAACGAGATCATCGCGGACTGCTGCTCCACCATGCCGAACATCACCGCCTGGGCGCGGCTGGTCGCCGTCGCCATGTCGCTGCCGCGCGCCACGAACGCGGCGCGCAGCCCGTCGAACATCGCCCGCGTCGACGCCGCATAGGCAGTGACGTGGGCGCCGAGCATGTTGATGTGGACCTGGCGGTCGCGCGCCAGCACGGTCTCGATGAGGGCGATCCCCACCGACCCGCCGATGTTGCGGAGCAGGTTGAACAGGCTCGCGGCCTGCCCCATGTCCTTCTGCGAGATCCGGTCCATGGCCACCGTGGTGAGCGGCACGAACAGCATCCCCATCCCGATGCCCTGGACGAACTGCGGCCAGAAGATGTCCCAGTAGCCGGC
>PMKG01000445.1 GCA_003157675.1 Acidobacteriota bacterium | reverse complement strand
ATTCGTGAAACACACGACCTGGAAGTGATCCTGGTCCGTCCTGGCCGGCGTCGCTTCGATGATGAGCTGCTGGAGGTAGACGCCCGCCAGCGGACCCATCCCGCCCGCGATCCCGATGCGGAAGGGCCGCGCCGAGCGTGGATCCTGGAGGAGTCGTTCGATGTCCTGGTTCGGCATCACGGTGCGGCTAGGGGATTGACCGGCCAACGGAGCGGCGATCCACCCCGTCAAGCGTACCCCGAGCGCTCGGAAGATCGCAAGATCGCCACATCGCCAAATCGCAAGATGCGGCGTGGGGCTTGTTGACAAAGCCGCGATCGAGAGCCCAAGATCCACCCCGATGAGAATCCTCACGGCGAAGCAGATGCGCGAGGCCGATCGGCGCACGATCGAGGAGGTGGGCGTTCCGTCGCTGCTCCTGATGGAAAACGCCGGCCTGCAGGTCGTTGCCGCCATGGACGCCAGGTTCGGCAGCCTGGCGACGCGGCGCGTGGTGGTCCTGTGCGGGCGCGGCAACAACGGCGGTGACGGCCTGGTCGTGGCCCGGACGCTGCGTCAGCGGAACATCGATGTCTCGGTGTGTCTCGTCGGCCGCGTCGCGGATCTCCAGGGCGACGCCCGCACGAACCTCGACAGCCTGGGGCACCTCGCCCTGCCGGTCGTCGAGGTCACCGACGAAGCCGATTGGGAGCGCCAGGCGTCCGCGATTGGCTCCCGGGATCTCATCGTTGACGCCTTGTTCGGCACGGGGCTGTCGTCGCCGCTCGCCGGGCTGCCCCGGCGGATCGTCGACGACGTCAACGCGCTCGGCGCTTTTGTGGTGTCGATCGACCTGCCGAGCGGGCTTTCGGCGGACACCGCCGAGGTGATCGGTCCCTGCATCCGTGCGTCGCTCACCGTCACGCTGGGAGCGCCGAAGCTCCCGGTGGCGCTGCCGCCCGGGCTCGAGATGGCGGGGGAGGTGGTCGTCGCCGACATCGGGATCCCGGCCGATGTCCTCGAGGCCATGGAGCCGCCCGAGCTTCGGCTGGTGACGGCCGAGAGCCTGCGGCCGCTCGTGCCCGCGCGGCTCCGGGATGCGAACAAGGGATCGTTCGGGCACGTGCTCGTCGTGGCGGGCTCGCCCGGCAAGACCGGCGCCGCGTATCTTGCCGCCATGGCGGCGCTCAGGTCGGGCGCCGGCCTGGTCACGGTGGCCACGCCGCGGTCGTGTCAGCCGGTGGTGGCGACGCTCGGCGCCGAGTTCATGACCGAGCGGCTGGACGAGAGCGCGGAGGGCACGGTGGCGGCGTCGGCGCTGTCCGCCGTGCTCGCCCATCCCGCGACGGTGATCGCGGCCGGGTCCGGACTGGGCTCCGGGACGGGTGTCGCCGCGTTCGTCTCGGCCCTGGTGGTCCGCGCCGACAGGCCGCTCGTACTCGACGCGGATGCCCTCAATGCGTTCGCCGGCCGACCCGGCGGGCTGAAGCCACGATCCGGCCAGACGATCGTCGTCACGCCGCATCCGGGCGAGATGGCCCGCCTGCTCGGCGTCGCGATCGCCGACGTGCAGGTGCGGCGGGTTGACGTCGCGCGCGACCTCGCGAGGAGCGCCGGCCTGTTCGTGGTGCTCAAGGGGCACCGCACGGTCATCGCCACCCCTTCCGGGCGCGTCTACGTGAACCCGACCGGGAACCCCGGCATGGCGACCGGCGGTACCGGCGACGTGCTGACCGGGATGATCGCGGGATGGCTGGCGCAGCTTGGCGACGCCGAACGCGCGTGCCTGCTGGCCGTCTACCTGCACGGCGCCGCGGGCGATTGCGCGGCACGCGACGAAGGGGAAGTGTCGATGATCGCCGGGGACCTCCTCGGCCGGATCGGCGAGAGCGTGGTCCACCTGCTGGCGCCGGGACCGACGGGAGAGCGGACATGGCCGAGGTCGTGAACACGGGATCCGAGACCGGGACAGCCAACGTGGGAGCCCGGCTCGCGGTGTCGCTCGAGCCGGGCACGGTGGTGCTGCTGACCGGCGACCTCGGGGCCGGCAAGACCGCTTTCGTCCGGGGGATGGCCGAGGGCCTCGGCATCGACCCCGAGGAGGTCAGCAGTCCGACGTTCACCTTGATCCAGGAATACCGGCCTTCGACGTTCCCGGGCCGCCCCGAGCCTGTCGGGGGGCGCGGCCGCCGTCGGCTGACGCACGTCGACCTCTACCGGTTGGAAGGCGCGGAGATCGACGACCTCGGCCTCGAGGAGCTGGGCGCGGGCGGCGCCATCGTGGCGATCGAGTGGGCCGAGAAGCTCGTCGATCAGCCTGCGGGCGCGGTCCGCGTGGAGATAGCCGATCTCGGAGGGGATTCGCGGGAGATCAGGATTACGAGGTCCGTCACTCCGATCGATAATTCGGCGCTTCCTTCGTGATGATCACGTCGTGGACGTGGCTCTCGCGCATCCCGGCCGGCGTGATCCGGACCAGCCGCGCGTGCTCCTGCAAATCGGCGATGTTGGCGCAGCCGCAGTAGCCCATGCCGGCGCGCAGGCCGCCCACCAGTTGGTGGATCATCGCGGCGACGGTGCCCTTGTAGGCCACGCGTCCCTCGATGCCTTCCGGCACCAGCTTCTCTCCCGATTCCTGGTTCGGCGTCTCGAGCTCGAACTCGTCCTGGAAGTACCGATCCCGGCTGCCGCGCCGCATGGCGCCGATCGACCCCATGCCGCGGTACTCCTTGAAGCTCCGGCCCTGGTAGAGGACCACCTCGCCCGGACTCTCGTCGGTGCCGGCGAACAGGCTGCCGATCATCACGGTGTGGGCGCCAGCGGCGATGGCCTTGACCAGATCGCCCGAGTACTTGATGCCACCGTCGGAAATCACGCGCACGTCGGTCTTGGCCAAGGCGCGGGCGCAATCCGACACGGCGGTCACCTGCGGTACGCCGATGCCGGCCACCACACGCGTCGTGCAGATGGAGCCCGGCCCCATGCCGACCTTCACCGCGTCCGCGCCCGCCTTGGCCAGGGCCAACGCGCCCTCGGCCGTCGCCACGTTGCCCGCGATGATCTGGGCCTTGGGGAAGGTCTTACGCACGTCGGCCACGGCTTCGAGCACCGATTTGGAATGCCCGTGCGCGGTGTCCACGCAGATGACGTCGCAACCCGCGTGCAGCAGGGCGGACACGCGCGCCTGCAAATCCGAGCTTGTGCTCACGGCGGCGCCTACGCGCAAACGGCCGAGCTCGTCCTTGGCGGCGTAGGGGTGCTGCTGGGCCTTCTCGATATCCTTGATGGTGATGAGCCCGTGCAACTTGCCCGCATTGTCGATGACCAGCAGCTTCTCGATGCGGTTCTTGTGCAAAAGCTCTTTCGAACCTTCCAGGCTCATACCTTCCGGCGCGGTGATGAGGTTGGTGGTCATCACGTCGCGCACCGGTTGGTCCAGGTTTCGCTCGAAACGCACGTCGCGGTTGGTGAGGATGCCGAC
>PMKG01000303.1:8732-12167 GCA_003157675.1 Acidobacteriota bacterium | reverse complement strand
CAATCGGCGGGGCAAGCGGCTGCCGGCCCCGCCGGGGATCTACTGCCAATCGGCGGGGCAAGCGGCTGGCCTGCCCCGCCGGCGATCTACTCTCAATCGGCGGGGCAAGCGGCTGCCAGCCCCGCCGGCGATCTACTGCCAATCGGCGGGGCAAGCGGCTGCCGGCCCCGCCGGGGATCTACTGCCAATCGGCGGGGCAAGCGGCTGGCCTGCCCCGCGGGGGATCTCCTGTCAATCGGCTTTGCAAGCGGCTGGCCTGCCCCGCCGTGGATCTACTGCCAATCGGCGGGGCAAGCGGCTGGCCGGCCCCGCCGGGGATCTACTCTCAATCGGCGGGGCAAGCGACTGGCCTGCCCCGCCGGCGATCTACTGCCAATCGGCGGGGCAAGCGGCTGGCCTGCCCCGCCGGCGATCTACTGCCAATCGGCGGGGCAAGCGGCTGCCGGCCCCGCCGGCCGTCGATCTACTGTCCCGGTGTAAAATGCACTCTTCGGTTCTTCTGCCAGCACGCATCGTCGGATTCGACGCACTGCGGGCGTTCCTTGCCGTAGCTGATGGTGTGAATCCGGCCGGCGGGAACCCCCAGTTGCACCAGGAAATCCTTGGCGGATCCGGCGCGGCGGTCGCCCAAACCGAGGTTGTACTCGGCCGAACCGCGTTCGTCGCAGTGGCCCTCGACCATGATCATGGCGTTGGGGAAATCCGCCAGCAGGGCCTTCAGCGCGGCGGCGTCCTGGGTCAGAACGCTCTGCGAGTCGCCGTGAATCTCGCTCTGGTCGTAATCGAAGTACACGTCCTGGACATTGGCCGCCACACGATCCTCGAACGTCGCGGTGCCGGCTGCCGGCTGGGTGGCATCCGTGGGCGGCGGCGGGGGCGGGGGCGGCCCGTTCGGCGGCGGCGGGATCACGTGGCTCCCCGACAACAAGCGCGTCATCTACCTGGCCGAGCGCGACGGCTGGATGCACCTCTGGACCCTCGACGTCACCTCCGACAAGCCGGCGCCCAGGGCGCTGACGAGCGGGAAGTGGGAGATCTCAGCCGCGCGGCTGTCGAACGACCGCACGAAGGTGTACTTCACGGCGAGCGAGGTGCACCCGGGAGAGCACCACTTCTACACGATCCCGGTGGATGGCGGCGCGTTCACCCGCATCACGACGACCACGGGCGGTCATGAGGTGACCGTCTCACCCGACGAGAAGTCGCTCGTCGACCTCTACTCCACCATCAACCGGCCGCCCGAGATCTTCGTGACGGCGTTCGCGGCCGGCTCGAAGGCCACCCAGGTGACGACCACGCCGACGCCTGAGTTCCTGGCGTTCAAGTGGATCGAGCCGAAGGTCATCACCTACAAGGCGCGCGACGGGCAGATGGTCTACGCCCGCCTCTACACCCCCGAGATGGTCGGCGCCCGGCGCGACCCGCGCCACCCCGCGGTGCTCTTCATCCACGGCGCCGGCTACCTGCAATACGCGCACAAGTACTGGGCGGGCAGCTATTACCGCGAGCACATGTTCAACCACCTGCTGGCCGCGCGCGGCTACGTGGTGCTCGCGCCCGACTACCGGGCCAGCTCCGGCTACGGACGCGACTGGCGCACCGGGATCTACGAGCACATGGGCGGCAAGGATCTCGACGACGTCGTGGACGGCGCGAAGTTCCTGGTGGCGACAGAGGGAGTGGACGCGAAGCGGATCGGGATCTACGGCGGCAGCTACGGCGGCTTCATGACGTTGATGGCGCTGTTCACGACACCGGACGTGTTCGCGGCCGGCGCGGCCCTGCGGCCGGTCACCGACTGGGCGCATTACAACCAGAGCTACACGGCGCCCATCCTCGGCCTGCCGCAGACCGACCTCGAGGCCTACAAGCGCAGCTCACCGATCTACTTCGCCGAGGGGCTCAAGAACCAGCTGCTCATCTGCCACGGGATGGTGGACACCAACGTGTTCTACCAGGACACAGTCCGGCTGATGCAGCGGCTGATCGAGATCAGGAAGGAGAGCTGGTCGGTGGCGCCCTACCCGGTCGAAGATCACAGCTTCACCGAGGAGACGAGCTGGGCGGACGAATACAAGCGCATCTTCAGGCTGTTCGAGGGTTACCTGAAGAAGTAATCGGAGGACGGGAAGAGGAATCGGGGCCTTCGATGAGGAATCGGAGGACGGGGAGAGAGGTCGTTGCTCCCCGTCCTCGGCCCTCAGCCCTGAGCCCTGAGCCTTCCCCGCCGGTGCCCCGCTAGGCCAGCCGGCGCAGGATGAAGCACTTCAGGTAATACGATTCCGGCACGCCGAGCAGCACCGGGTGGTCGCGGGCCTGCATCCGCTTTTCGACCACGTTCACGTGCACCAGCGCGTCGGTGGCGGCCTCGTGGACGACCTGGCCGAACGTCGCTTCGTCCACGTTGTAGGAGCAGCTGCAGGTGACAAGCGTCCCGCCGGGGTTCAGCAGGCGAAGCGCGCGGAGGTTGATGTCGCGGTAGCCCGCGAGGGCCCGCGGGACCGAGGCCTTGTTCTTGGCGAACGCGGGCGGGTCGAGCACGATCGTGTCGAACCGCTCCCCCTCCCGCTCCAGGCGGTGCAGTTCGTCGAAGACGTTCGCTTCGCGCGCCTGGATCTGCGGCAGGCCGTTGCGCGCCGCGTTGGCCGCGATCCGCGCCACGGCGTCGGCCGAGATGTCGACGGCCGCCACCTCGTCGCAACGCGGCGCGAGCCGCATCGCGAAGCCCCCCTGGTAGCTGAAGCAGTCGAGCAGCCGGCCTCTCGCGTAGTCCATCGCCGCCACGCGGTTCTCGCGCTGGTCGAGGAACAGCCCCGTCTTCTGACCCTTCCACGGATCGACGTCGTATTCGATTGGACCTTCGCGGACCGCGATCGACGGCGGGACGTCGCCGTGCAGCACTTCCACGCGCGGCTCGAGCCCTTCGAGCGCCCGTACCTTGACGTCGTTGCGCGCCAGGATCCCGCGCGGCGCCAGCAGGTCGACCAGCAGCCTGGTCAAGATCGGCAGCAGCCTCTCGACGCCCTGCGACAGCGACTGCAGGACGAGGTAGTCGCCGTATCGATCGACGATCAGCGACGGCAGCAGGTCGCCCTCGGCGTGGACGAGGCGAAAGGCGGTGGCGTCGATGGCCAGCCGGGCCCGGTAGCCGATCGCCTGTTCGAGGCGGCGGCGCCAGAACGCCTCGTCGAGCGGGTCGGCGGCGTGCGACAGCAGGCGCAGCGTGATTTGCGACCGATCGCTGTACAGCGCCCGACCGATGGTCCGGCCGCGAGCACCCAGGACGGCGACGACGTCCCCGGGTTCTGCGCGCACCTCGAGGACGTCGCTCTTGTAAATCCAGAGGTGCCCGGCCTCGACTCGCTGTTCCGCACGCGGCGCGACGACGACAGACGGCTGCATGTCGCTAGCTTAGCGCAGGGCTGAAGCCCTGCG
>PMKG01000303.1:8390-8680 GCA_003157675.1 Acidobacteriota bacterium | reverse complement strand
CTCGGTGGACTATCCCGACTACGCCGCGGCCGTGGCCCGTCGCGTCGCCTCGGGAATGAGCGAACGCGGGATTCTCATCTGCGGAACCGGGATCGGTATGGCCATCGCGGCCAACAAGGTGCACGGCATTCGCGCGGCGTCGGTCGAGAGTCTGGAGGCGGCGCGGCTCAGCCGGGCGCACAACGACGCGAACGTGCTGACGCTCGGCGCCCGGATTACGCCCGCCGACCTTGCGCTCGGGATCGTGCGGACGTTCCTCGATACGCCGTTCGACGGCGGCCGGCACCAGC
>PMKG01000303.1:0-8358 GCA_003157675.1 Acidobacteriota bacterium | reverse complement strand
ACGGGCACCGGCAAGACGCTCGCCTACCTCGTCCCCGCGATCCTGAGCGGGCGGCGCGTGCTGGTGTCGACCGGCACCAAAACGCTCCAGGAACAGATCTTCACGAAAGACCTCCCGGTGCTGGAGTCCTCGCTCGGCGTCCCGTTCCGGGCGACGTACATGAAGGGCCGGGGCAACTACCTGTGCCTCCACCGTTTCGACGAGTTCCGTGACAACCCGATGTCGATGGCCTTCGCGGACCCCGAGGCGATCGCCGCCATCGCCGGCTGGTCCGCGCGCACCGAGACGGGCGACCGCGCGGAGCTCGAGGACCTGCCCGAGGACTTCGCGGCCTGGCCGGATCTCTCCGCGACGTCCGAGCACTGCATCGGGTCGGAGTGCCCGCGCTACCGCGACTGCTTCATCACCCGGATGCGAGAGCGCGCCGCCGAATCCGATCTCGTCATCGTCAACCACCACCTGCTGTGCGCCGACGCCTCGGTCCGCCAGAACGCGTACGGTGAGGTCATCCCCGAGTGCGACATCGCCGTGATCGACGAGGCGCACCAACTCGAAGACGTCGCGACGCAGTACTTCGGCGTGACCGTCAGCACCTACCGGCTCGAGGACCTCGTGCGGGACGTCGAGCGCGTCGTGGCCGGCGGGGCGTGTCGGGCAGACGCGGCCGAGATGCGGCGGGCGAGCGACCACATCCAGGATCGGGCGGCGCTGTTCTTCGCCGCCTTACGACAGGTCGCCGAAGCGGCGGCGGCGGCGGCAGGCCGTGCCGCCGGAGCATCACCCGAGCGCCAGCGGGTCACGGAGGACATGCTGGCCGACGCGCAGGGTCAGGGGGCGGCGCTCGCCGGAGCGCTCGACGGCCTGCAGGGAGTCACTGCGCTCGTTCCGGAGGCCGGAGAGGACGTGGACGCCCTCGGACGCCGCGCCGGGGAGATCCGCGACGACCTGCAGCTCCTGCTGAGGGCCGGCGACCCGGACTACGTCTACTTCCTCGAAGCGAGGGGCCGCGGCGTCTTCCTCCGCGCGTCCCCCATCGACGTCGCGACCATCGTGCGCGAACTGCTGCTCGATCGCATGCAGGCGACGGTGCTGACGTCGGCGACGCTGAGCGTGGCCGGCTCGTTCGAGTACGTGCGCAGCCGGCTCGGCGTGCGGGACGCCCTGGAGATCACGCTGCCGTCCGAGTTCCGCTACGAGGAGCAGGCCATCCTCTACCTGCCGCCGCGGATGCCGGACCCGCGGTCCCCGACCTTCGCCAGGGCCGCGAGCAGGGAGATCCTCGAGATCCTGACGAGGACCGAGGGGCGGGCGTTCGTGCTCTTCACGAGCTACTCGGTGCTGCGCGAGGTGGAGCGGGACCTCGCGGGAGCGCTCGACTACCCGGTGCTCGTGCAGGGCAGCGCGCCGCGTTCCGTGCTGCTGCGGCAGTTCCGGTCGCTTGGCAACGCCGTGCTACTGGCCACGTCGAGCTTCTGGCAGGGGGTGGACGTGGTCGGCGAGGCGCTGAGCTGCGTGATCGTCGACAAGCTGCCATTCGCCTCGCCAGCCGAACCGGTGACGGCCGCCCGCATCGAGGCGATCAAGGCCCGAGGAGAGAACGCGTTCGAACAGTACCAGCTGCCGCTGGCCATCCTGACGCTCGAGCAGGGGCTCGGACGTCTCATCCGCCATCGCCGGGATCGAGGCGTCCTGGCCGTCCTCGATCCCCGAATCCGGTCCAAGGGTTACGGCACCAGGTTCCTCGCGGCGCTTCCGCCTGCGCCCGTGGTGTCGCGGCTGGACGACATCGCCAGGTTCTTCGCTCGGTAACCGGCCGACACCCTCGTGTGTCCCGCGAGCGCGCGGTCGCCGCACGCCCTTCCGGAACGGGGAATGTGCCGAACACAGGCGTTGGCGGCCTTGTCGCTTTTCGGTGTAGACTAGGCGCGACGGTCCCCCCGCCGCCATCCTACTAGCCTTATCTCTACCTGACGGAGGAATGTGATGTTTCCCGTACTTACCGGCCGGCGCGCGCTGCTCCTGGCCTGTGCCGTGTTCGTGGCGTTCGCCGTGGCGCTGCCCGCTGCCGCCCAGTCGACCGGGCAGGTCAAGGGGCAGGTGGTCGACGTCAAGGGCCAGCCCGTCGAGAACGCGAAGATCACCATCGAATACAAAGACGGCGGCGGCCGGATTTACACGACCAAGACCAACAAGAAGGGCGAGTACACCCAGATCGGCCTGACCCCCGGCAACTACAAGGTCACCGCGGACAGTGACAAGCTCGGTTCGCAGTCGTTCGACTGCCACGTGAAGCTCGGTGACCCCACCGAGGTCAAGTTCAAGCTGGGCGCGGGCGCGTCGGGCCCAAGCAAGGAGGACGTGGCGAAGGTGGCGGCCGTCAAGAAGCTGTTCGAAGACGGCGTGACGGCGAGCCGCGCGGGCGACCACGACGGGGCGATCGGCAAGTTCAACGAGGCGGCCGCGCTGATGCCGGCGTGCTTCGACTGCTACTACAACATCGGCTACGCCGAGGCGCAGAAGAAGGACTACCCGAAGGCCGAGGAGGCCTTCAAGAAGGCCATCGAGCTGAAGCCCGATTACGTCGAGGCGTACAACGGTCTGGCGACCGTCTACAACGCCCAGAAGAAGTTCGATGACGCGCAGGCGGCCAGCCAGAAGGCGGCAGCGCTCGCGGTGGCCACCGGTGGCGCGAGCGCGGGCGGCGGTGTGGATGCGCTCTACAACCAGGGCGTCATCGCGTGGAACGCCGGAAAGGCCGAAGACGCGAAGAAGGCATTCGAGGAGGCGCTCAAGCTCGACCCGAAGCACGCCAACTCGCACTACCAGCTTGGCATGTGCTTCGTCAACCTCGGCAAGATGCCCGAGGCCGTGACCGAGTTCGAGTCCTACCTCCAGGTCGCCCCGGACGGCCAGTACGCCGCCCAGGCGAAGGCCCTGGTGGCGCAGCTCAAGAAGTAAGCGGGCGCCGCAGACGGTTCCGTTCGAGGTCGCCGGTTGCGGACGCAGCCGGCGGCCTCTTGCTTTCTGGTTCAGTGACACTCGACACCGAACTCGCCGCCCGTCTGTCCGACGTCCGCGCGCGGATGGCCCGCGCCGCCCGTCGCGCCGGTCGCCGGCCCGACGAGGTGCGCCTCATCGCCGTGTCGAAGACTTACCCGGCCTCCGACGTCCGCGCGGCAGCCGCCGCCGGTCAGATCGATTTCGGCGAGAACCGCGTGCAGGAGGCGCTGCAGAAGATCGAGGGCACCGCCGACCTCCCGCTCCGCTGGCATCTCATCGGCCATCTCCAGACGAACAAGGCGCGAAAGGCGGCGTCGAGCTTCGCCTGCATCCACTCGATCGACAGCACCGACCTGCTCGAGGCCGTGGACCGGGCTGCCGCCGACGCCGGCCGCAGCCCCGAGGTCCTCGTGCAGGTGGATCTGGCCGGGGAGGCGACCAAGCACGGCGCGGCCCTCGACGCGGTGCGGGACCTCATCGACGCGGCCCGCCGGGCCCGCGCCGTCCGCCTCGCCGGCCTCATGTTGTTGCCGCCATTTTTCGACGATCCCGAAGCCGTTCGTCCGTACTTCCGCCATCTCCGTGAGCTGCGCGACCAGCTCTGCGGCAGCGGCGGCGTCCCGCCGGATTTCGTTCGCGAACTGTCGATGGGCATGAGCCACGATTTCGAGGTGGCCATCGAAGAAGGTGCTACGATTGTCCGGGTCGGCACCGCCATTTTCGGGCCGCGCGTGCGCCCGGTCAGCGCCTGAAGCTCGAAGGCGGATCGGACGATAGTACGAACGCGGGCCGCGTGCACCGAGGCGCGCCCGCGACGCCGATAGCAGAGGAGCCATGACATGAAGGTCACCCCACTCGACCTGCGACAGGCCCAACTGCGGGTCACCATGCGCGGCTACGACCGCAACGAAGTGGACGCGCTGCTCAATGAAGTGGCCGACGACTATGAACAGGCGCTGAGGGAAACCGACCGCCTGCACCAGGAGTTAGGCCGCCTCGAGGCGGTGGTGACCGAGCATCGCGAGCACGAGCGCAACCTGCGCAACACGCTGCTGACGGCCCAGCGGCTGGCCGACGAGATCCGCGAGCACGCCGAGCAGGACGCCAAGCACGTCGTGCAGGAGGCCGAGAGCCGGGCGGAGCTGGTGCTCCAGAGGACGCAGACCCGGGTCGAGGAAGTCCAGCGGGAGATCGACGGCCTCAAGTTGCGGCGCCGCGACGTCGAGACCAGCCTCCAGGCGATGATCGCCACGCTGCGCAACGCTCTCGAGTTCGTGCGCGAGCAGGAGCTGAAGGAGCGCGAAGACAAGGTGCTGCTCCACCGCCCGCGCCAGGCCCAGGCCGAGCAGCCGCTCCCGGCGACGCCGCAGGCCCAGGCCGTCGGCGAGACGCCCGGCGGGACGATCAAGCGGCTGCTGACCCAGTCCGGCGAGGAACCGTCATAGTCACCGCCGATTTCATCATCCGCAACGCCCGCCAGGTCGTGACGTGCGCGGGCCCCTCGCCACGACGCGGCGCCGCCCAGGCCGTCGTCACCCCCGTCGCCGGTGGCCTCGTCGCTTCCCGTGAAGGGCGAATTGTCTTCGTCGGCCCGGTGCCGGCGTTCGAATCGGGCGTGCAGGCCGCTCCCGGCGCCGTCGTGCTCGACGCCGCCAGGGGCACCGTCATCCCGGGCTTCGTCGATCCCCACACACACGTCGTCTACGCCGGTGACCGGCGCGAAGAGCTGCGCCGCCGACTGGCCGGCGCTTCCTACGCCGAGATCGCCTCCACCGGCGGCGGCATCGTCAGCACGGTGAGAGAGACGCGCGAGGCATCGGAGGACGCGCTCGTCGAATCGGCGCGACGGCGGCTTGCCGAGATGCTGCGCTGCGGCACCACGACCGCCGAGGCCAAGAGCGGCTACGGACTCGAGACCGAGGCGGAGTTGAAGATGCTCCGCGCCATCAGGCGGCTCGCGGCGGACCAGCCGATCGACCTCGTGCCCACATTCCTCGGCGCTCACGAGATCCCCGTCGAGTTCCGCGAGCGCCGCCAGGCGTATCTCGATCTGCTCGTCGACGAGATGATCCCGGCCGTTGTCGCCGGCGGGCTGGCCGAATGGTGCGACGTCTTCTGCGAGACGGGGGTGTACACGCCTGAAGAATCGCGCCTCATCCTCGAGGCTGGCGCGAGGGGCGGGCTCAGGCCGCGCATCCACGCCGATGAGCTCGCGGCCAGCGGGGGATCCGACGTCGCCTCGGCGGTCGGCGCCCGCTCGGCCGATCACCTGCTGTTCGTGACACCGGAGTCGGCCAACCGGATGGCTGCGTCCGGCGTGGTGGCGACGCTGCTGCCGGCCGCCGCCTTCTACCTGAAGTTCGGACGATTCGCCCCTGCGCGCATGCTCATCGAACGCGGCGTCGCGGTGGCGCTCGCCACCGACCTCAATCCGGGCGGCGGCTTCACGCCATCGATGCCCTTTGTGATGACGCTCGCGTGCTTTGCCATGGGCATGACGCTCGAAGAGGCGCTCGTCGGGGCGACGCTCAACGCCGCCTACGCCATCGGTCGCGACACCGAGGTGGGTAGCCTCGAACCAGGCAAGCTGATGGACGCCGTCGTGGTCGACGGCGAAGTGGTGGATCTGATCCGCGTGGGCGCCCCCGCCATCAGGCACGTCGTCAAGCGGGGCCGCGTCGTCGCTTCAGCCTGAGGCCTTTGTCCCTGAGCCCTGAGCCTTGAGCCCTGAGCCTTCTTAAGGCCGCACCCAGACCCTGACGTTCGGCGCAAAATCCCAAGGATGGAAGTAGCCCGGCAGCAGCTGCACCTGCTCCGTGTAGGAGCCTGAGATGGTCATCTGTGACGCGGCCTGCGTCGCCCCGGATTCCGGGGCCGTCGGTCCGCTCTGACAGTTGTAGGGCGGCGCCGATCCGCGCCTGATGAACATCTGGTTGGGCGCGATCGGCACGCCGTAGCCGGCCGCCGAGTCCATCGCACCGTCGCAGAGCTGCGCCTCGGTCTTCCGGTCGCCGAACTGCGCCAGTTCCTGGAGCGAATCCTCGAACCGATAGAACGTCCAGTAGGCGTAGCCGACCCGGAACGCGCCGTGGAGCACCAGAAGCGCCAATGCGATCTTGATGAACGTCTTGACCATGGCACACCACCCGCGACCGTTCCCGAGATTCCGCCTGTCGATTACCTTCTCGGCCGGTCGGACCCGGCGGATTAGCCCCGAGCCTGCCTCAATGGACGAGGTGGAACATCCGGCCCCAGCGCGTCCGCGTGAAGAACTGCGTGACGACGGTATAGAGGTCCTTGACGGTGGCGCCGATCCCGGTCTGCTCGTAGTCCTCGGTCGTCGACTCGTAGGACCAGTAGATCATCACCGCCTTCCCCTTGACGTCATCTTGCGACAGCAGGCCCCAATACCGGCTGTCCTCTGAGTTGTCGCGGTTGTCGCCCATCATGAAGTACTTGCCGGCCGGAATCGTGATCGGGCCGTAGCGCTCCCGCAGGTCGGAGGACACGACCTCGGCGTAGGCGGACGGGCTCTGCGGCGGCTCGATGAAATGCACGTAGGGCTCGTCGAGCGGCTTGCCGTTGATGTAGATGCGCTTGTTCTTCATCTCGAGCGTCTCGCCGGGCAGGCCGATGACGCGCTTGATGAAGTCGCGCTCCCGGTTGCCCGGGTACTTGAACACCATGACGTCGCCGCGCCGCATCGGGCGCTCGGGCAGCAGGGCCCGCTCGAAGGAGCTCAAAGACGGCCCGAAGACGAACTTGTTCACCAGCAGGTGGTCGCCGATGAGCAGGTTGTTCTCCATCGAGCCGGTGGGGATCTTGAATGCCTGGACGACGAACGTCCGGATGAACAGGGCCAGGATGACCGCGATGACGATCGATTCGAAGTACTCGCGGACGGTCGACTTGCGATAGGGCCCAGGTGCCGCCGGTGTCGGCGCGGACGGTTTCGACGATGTCGTCTTTTGTTTCTTCACGACTGGCTCCCGAATCCCAAATCCCAAATCCCGATTCCTGAATCCTACTCGTCGCCGTCGACTTTGAGTACGGCCAGGAAGGCCTCCTGCGGGATCTCGACCCTCCCGACCCGCTTCATCCGGCGCTTGCCTTCCTTCTGTTTCTCGAGNNGCTGCCGATGGCCGCCTGGATCGCCACCTCGAACATCTGCCGCGGGATCAGGCTGCGCATCTTGCTCGCGAGCGTCCGTCCCCGCTGGTAGGCCGAATCGCTGTGCACGATGATCGACAAAGCGTCCACCGGCTCGCCGTTCACNNCAGCCGGTCGTAGAAGTCGAGCACCACCTCGTTGAACGGCAGCTCGTAGGTGATGAGGACGCGGTTGCTCGCCAGGTATTCCAGCGTCTTCTGGACGCCGCGCTTCTCCTGGCACAGTGTCAGGATCCCGCCGACGTGCTCGGCCGGCGTCAGGATCATCGCGGTGATGATCGGCTCCTCGAGCTTCTGGATCCGCCCGGCGTCGGGGAGCTTGGCCGGGCTGTCCACCTCGTGCATCTCCCCGTCGGTCGTGGTCACGCGGTAGAGCACGCCGGGGGCGGTGGTCACNNCAGCGGAAGCCGAACCCGAGCGCGGCGGACGTCTCCGGCTCGTAGAAGAACGACGCGTCGTTCAGCCGCAGCTTTTCGAGGGCGTCGCGCAGCTCGGGGTACTCGTGGCCCTCGACCGGGTAGAGCCCGGCGAACACCATCGGCTTCAGTTCCTTGAACCCCGGGAACGGCTCGGAGGCGGGCCGCGCCACTTCCGTGATCGTGTCGCCGAGCTTGGCGTCGGCGACCCGCTTGATGCCGGCCGTGATGAAGCCGACCTCGCCGACGCCGAGTTCGTCGAGCGGCGTCGCCTTGGGTGTGAACGCGCCTACCTCTTCGATCAGGTACTCCTGCCCCAACGCCATGAAGCGCACCTTCATACCCGGGCGGACCACCCCGTCGATGACGCGCACGACGATGACGACGCCGCGGTACGAGTCGTACCAGGAATCGAAGATGAGCGCTTTGAGCGGGGCACTGCCGTCCCCGGCGGGCGGAGGCAGCAGGTGCACGATGGCCTCGAGCACGTCCTTCGTGCCGGTGCCCATCTTGGCGCTCGCGAGAATGGCGTGGCTGGCGTCGAGACCGATGATCTCCTCGATCTGCCGGCGCGTCTCTTCCGGCTGCGCCCCGGGCAGATCGATCTTGTTGATGACCGGCACGATCTCGAGGCCGTCGTCCACCGCGAGGTAGGCGTTGGCGAGCGTCTGCGCCTCGACCCCCTGGGCGGCGTCGACGAGCAGCACCGCTCCCTCGCAGGCGGCCAGCGACCGCGTCACCTCGTACGAGAAGTCCACGTGGCCCGGCGTGTC
>PMKG01000270.1 GCA_003157675.1 Acidobacteriota bacterium | reverse complement strand
CGGTTGAAGCACCGCAGCAGCGTGCTCTTGCCGCACCCGGACGGGCCGATGAAGGCCGTAACCAGGTTCGCGGGGATGTCGCACGAGATGTCGAAGAGCGCCTGCTTGGCGCCGTAGAAGAAGCTGGCACGGCTGACGCGGATCTCGGGGCGGCCGGGCTCGGCGGCGGTCGTGCGTCCGGCGGCGCGGACCACGCTGGCCAGCGTCGGGATGGGCACGGCGGCCGGCGGGAACCCCATGCCGATCGTCGAGAGCGCATGAGCCATGTTCGCAGGATACCCGCCGGCCGTTGCCGCTCAGTTTCCCGCGTGTTAAATCCGTGTTTCGGCCGCCCTCAGGCCACCGTCCCCTCCGGCACCACGCCCCACTTGGGCACGATGATGATGCCGTTACGGATGAAGTAACCCTCGCCGTCCGCGTTCTGCACGCCCGCCTCGTTGGTGAGCCGGACGCCGGCGACGATCCGCGCGTTCTTGTCCACGATCACGCGGTCGAGAACCGAATCGGCGCCGACGCCCATCGGCGGGCCCTCGCCATCGAACGGCGGGGCGTCGTCGTCGTGTTCGTAGAAGTCAGCGCCGAGCAGGACCGAGCGGCTGATGCGACACCCGTGGTCGATGCGGGTCCGGATGCCGATGATCGACTGCCGGACGGTCGACCGATCGACGTACGACCCTTCGGAGATCACCGCCTGGTCCACGTCGCAGAGATTGAACCGCGAGGCGGGGAGGAATCGGGGCCGCGTGAAGACCGGCCGCCGGGGGTCCCAGAAGTTGAACGGCGCCCTCGGCCGCGTCAGCATGATGTTGGCATCGTAGAACGACTCGACGGTGCCGACATCCTGCCAGTAATCGTGGAACAGGTAGGCGTTGACGCGGCGCGTGCCCAGCGCGGCCGGGATGATCTCGTGGCCGAAGTCGACGCCCGGGTGCCGATCGAGCGCGTCGAGGAGCACGTCGCGCGTGAAGACGTAGATCCCCATCGACGCGATGAACGGCTGCTCGTCCGAGGGGTCGACGAAGCGGGCGCCGACCGGCGCGCTCGCGCCGATGGCCCGGAGGTGATCGGGCGTGGGCTTCTCCTCGAAGCCGACGATCTGGCCGTCGGCGTCGAACTGGAAGATCCCCATGCTCGAGGCCTGGTCGGGCGTGACCGGCCGGGCGGCGATCGTGATGTCGGCGCGGCGCTCGATGTGCTCGTCGATCATCGCCGCGTAGTCCATCCGGTACAGATGGTCGCCGGCGAGGATCAGCAGGTACTCCGCGTCGTGGTAGAGGAAGTGGCGCGCGGCCTGCCGCACCGCGTCGGCGGTCCCCTGGAACCAGTTCGTGTTGTCGGGCGTCTGTTCGGCGGCCAGGATCTCGACGCAGCCGTGCGAGAACATGTCCATCCGGTAGGTGTCGGTGACGTGCCGGTTGAGCGACGCCGAGTTGAACTGCGTCAGCACGTAGATCCGCCGGAGGTCGGCGTGCAGGCAGTTGCTCAGGGGGACGTCGATCAGCCGGTACTTGCCGCCGATCGGCACGGCGGGCTTGGACCGGAGGTGGGTGAGAGGGAACAGGCGAGTGCCTCGCCCGCCGCCGAGGATCAGTGCGAGGACGTTCTTCATGGCGTACTAGCCTATGGCGAGAACACCGGGACGGCAAGCCCGCCCCTGCCGCCGACCGGGGCGCCTCCCGCGCAGACTCAGTCGCGTGGCAGGCTGATGGTGAACACCGCGCCGCCCTCGGGCCGGTTCGCCGTCCAGACACGGCCGCCGAGCAGGCTGACCAGGTGCTTGACGATCGAGAGCCCGAGGCCCGTGCCGCCGGATTCCCGCGACCGGGCCTTGTCAACCCGGTAGAACCGCTCGAACACCCGTTCCAGGTCCGCTTCCGGGAGGCCAGGGCCTTCGTCCGACACCGTGATCTCGACCCGTCCGTCGCTCGGTCGCGCATCGAGCCGGATACGGCGGCCTTCGGGCGAGTAGTTGACCGCGTTCTCGACCAGGTTCCGGAGCGCGTCCTGGAGCTTGGCGGCATCGGTCCGGATCGTGGCGACCGACGGGTCGACCGAAATGTCGACCGTCTGATGCCTGGCCTCGATCATCGTCGCGAGGTCGGAGACCGTGCCTGCGAGCAGCCCGTGCACCGGGCACGGGGCCCGCTCGACGAGTTCCTGCCTCGCATCGAGCGCGGCCAGCCGAAGCAAATCCTTCACCAGCCGCTCCATCCGCGCGGCGTGGCGCGCGATCACCTCGAGGAACCGGGCGCGGTCCTCGGGATTTGGCGCGTCGTCGGCGAGCGCCTCGACGTAACCGCGGATCGCCGTCAGCGGCGTGCGCAGTTCGTGCGACACGTTGGCCACGAAATCCCGCCGGACCTGGTCGGCCCGGCGCAGGTCGGTGATGTCGTGCAGGACGAGCACCGCGCCGGTGGCCGACGGCGCCGACACCGGGGCGGCGCGCGCGACCAGGTGCCGCCCCGGGGTCCGGGCGGGCGACAGGTCGAGGCGTGCCGGTTCGCGCCCGGCCAGGGCCTCGGTGAGGAGGGCCGCGACACCGGGATGCCGCACGGCCTCCAGGTAATGGCCGCCCACGCCCTCGCTCTCGAGCCCCAGCATCTCCTGGGCGGCCCGGTTGACGAGTTGAACGCGGCCGCGGTCGTTGACGACGATCACCCCTTCCACCATGCCGAACAGAATGGCGTCCATGCGGGCGCGGTCCTCTGCGAGTTCCACGGCACGCCGCGCGAGCTCGTGCACGGTGTCGTCGAGCACGCGGGCGACGGTGCCGAGCTCGTCCGGCTCGTAGTCGCGCAGCCGCCGCGACAGGTCGCCCGAGGCGTACTGCCGCGCGGCGTCGGCCACCACCCGAAGCCGCCGTCCGAGCAGCGCCGAGGCCAGCCAGGCGAGCGCCAGCGCGCCGACCATGGCTGCGGCGAGGGCGATGAGCGTCATGTCCCGCACCGCCGCGACCTGCTGCTGCACCTCGGTCAGGGGCAGCGCGAGCCGGACAACGGTGAGACGTGGGTGATTGACGGGCACGGCCACGTAGAGCATGTCGGTCTGGATCGTCTGACTGTAGCGGCGCGAGACGCCGACCCCGCGCGCCTTCGCCTCGAGCACCTCGGGTCGTGCCGCGTGATTTTCGAGCGAGGTCAGGTCAGACGGCTTGACCATCGAGTCGCCCACGACCGTGCCGTCGGCGGCGATGAACGTCACGCGTGCGGGCAGGGTCCTTCCGATCCTGTCGGCTTCGGTCTCGATGGCCTCCGGCGCGATGTCCCGCTCGTCGGTGGCCATCATGTCGGCGACCAGGCGGGCTTCCGAGATGAGCGACTGCTCGATGCGGCGGTAGGTCTGGTCGGAGAGAGAGAACGCCAGCAGCGTCGCCGCCAGAAGCAGCGCCGCCGCGGAGACGGCGAAGATGGCGACGGCGATCTTTCCGCGGAATCCGAGCCACATCACTCGACTCCCGGCCGGCCGAGCCGGCTACGCGTCGTCGTCCGCCGCCGGGCGGGACGCGAGCTTGTACCCGAACTGCTTGACGGTGACGAGCGCGTCGACGAGCAGGGGGAGCTTCTCCCGGAGCCGGCGCACGTGCACGTCCACCGTGCGCGTGCCCCCCGTGTATTGATACCCCCAGACCTCCGACAGGAGCCGGTCCCGCGACAGCACCCGGCCCGGGTGCTGGACGAAGTACTCGAGCAGGAGGAATTCCTTGGCCGTCAGCGCCACCTCGCGGCCGTCGTCGGCGACCACGTGCTGGTCCCGGTCGATCGTGATCGGGCCGTAGTTCGTGGTGGCCGGCAGGCCGGTCCGCCCGCGGGCGGTGCGCCGGATCAGGGCGCCGATGCGGGCGACGAGTTCCTTCGGGCTGAACGGCTTGGTGACATAGTCGTCGGCNNCGGTCCCGGAGGCCAGCACGTCGGCCGTGTGTCCGGCCTTGACGACGTAGTGGCGGATCAGTTCGGCGATGTCGCGGTCGTCTTCGACGATCAGAATGTGGCTCACAACCGCTCCGTTCGGCCTTGATCCTCTCAGCGCCCATGGCCCCTGTCAACAGCTTGTCGAGCTTGTAACACGTATTTAACCGGCCGGACACGGTGGCGAAACCCCGGGTCCCTACACTCGGTCGAGAGAGGAGGCTCGTGACCCGATGACCCGGGTGATGAAGCATGCGTCGGCGAGGCTGCGGTTCGGCGATGCCTATACCCACGCCGTGGCCTTCCTGTTCGGCGCCTCGGTGANNCGGGCTGACGGGGCTGCTCGCCTGGGAACTCTGGCGGAACTCCGCCCTCGCGCGCCGGGCCTTCGGGTTCTCCTTCATCGTCTCCCAGACCTGGAATCCGGTGTCCGGCCAGTTCGGCGCGCTGGCCTTCGTCTACGGCACCGTGATGACGTCGCTCATCGCTCTGATCGTCGCGGTCCCGCTCGGCGTCGGCGTGGCGATCTTCCTCGCCGAACTGGCGCCGCCGCGGCTGTCGGCGACCGCCGGCATGCTCCTCGAGCTGCTGGCCGCGGTCCCGAGCGTCATCTACGGGCTCATCGGTATCGCGGTGCTCGTGCCGCTGATGCGGGAGTGGATCCAACCGGGCTTGAAGGCGCTCATGCCCGGATTCCCCCTCTTC
>PMKG01000005.1:3005-3920 GCA_003157675.1 Acidobacteriota bacterium | reverse complement strand
GCCGAAGTACTCGTTCGAGAAGGGCGAGCGCGTCCGGATCAACGAGGGGCCGTTCACCAGCTTCGAAGGCCTGATCGACGAAGTCAACGCCGATCGGAACACACTCAAGGTGATGGTGACGATCTTCGGCCGGTCCACGCCGGTCGAGCTCGATTTCATGCAGGTGGAGAAGTTGTAGGACGGAGACCAAGGTTCTATGGCGAAGAAAATTCAGGCAGTGGTGAAGCTCCAGATTGCAGCCGGCAAGGCGACGCCGGCGCCTCCCGTCGGCACGGCGCTCGGCCCGCATGGGCTGAACATCATGGACTTCTGCAAGAACTTCAACGCGAAGACCGCCAAAGACGAGGGGCTCATCATCCCGGTCGTCGTGACCGTGTACGCCGACCGCAGCTACACCTTCATCACCAAGACGCCGCCCGCGGCGGTCCTGCTCAAGCGGGCCGCGAACATCGCGAAGGGCTCGGCCGAGCCGAACAAGAACAAGGTCGGCACGGTGACGGTCAAGCAGGTCGAGGAGATCGCCCGGTTGAAGATGCCCGACCTCAACGCCGAGAGCCTCGAGGCGGCCGTCAAGACCGTGTCCGGCACCGCGCGGTCGATGGGACTGGACGTGATTCAGTAGGCGGGGATCAGGGATCGGGGATCGGGGATCAGGGATCGGGGATCAGGGATTGATGNNCAGGGATCGGGGATCGGGGATCAGCCCCGACCCCCTGTAACGGCGTGGGAGGGTCCGCTCCTGCGGGCCCGCTGACCACAGGGAGGGTCAATGAGGAAGTCAGGCAAGAAGTTCACCGCCGCCAAGGCGGAGGTCGGCGACCGGCTCTACGTGCTCGACGCCGCCGTGCCGCTCGCCCAGAAAGTCAAGTTCGCGAAGTTCGACGAAACGGTCGAACTCGCGTTCCGGCTCGGCGT
>PMKG01000005.1:0-2930 GCA_003157675.1 Acidobacteriota bacterium | reverse complement strand
AACCCGAAGACCGGCACCGTCACCTTCGACATCGGCAAGGCCGTCCGCGAGATCAAGGCCGGCAAGGTGGAGTTCCGCGTCGACAAGACCGGGATCGTCCACGCGCCGGTCGGCAAGGCCTCGTTCCCGACCCAGAACCTGCTGCAGAACGCCCAAGCGCTCGTCGATGCGATTGTGAAGGCGAAGCCCGCGGCGGCCAAGGGCAAGTACCTCAAGAGCCTCGTGCTGTCCACGACGATGGGCCCGGCGATCAGGATCGACCCGACCACCGTGGACGTTGCGAAGAAGTAGGGAAGAAGGTGCAGCAGTCATGGCGTTGACGAGAAGCGAGAAGACCGAGACGCTCGAGCAGGTGGCGGCGGCGCTCCAGGGGGTCGACACCGCGATCCTGTTCGACTACAAGGGCCTCAACGTGCCCCAGGTGACCGAGCTCAGGCGCCAGGTCCGCGCCGCCAAGGGGCAGTACCGGGTGGTCAAGAACACGCTGGCCCGCCGCGCCCTCAAGGGCACGGCCTTCGAGCCGCTGAGCGAGTTCTTCCAGGGGACGACGGCCATCGTCTACACGGGCACCGACCCGGTGGCGCTGGCCAAGACGCTGACGACGTTCGCGAAGACCGCGCCGCAACTGACGATCAAGGCGGCCGTGGTGCAGGGGCGCACGATCCAGGCCGCCGAGGTGACCGAGCTGGCCCAGCTGCCGGGCAAGGCGGAGTTGTACGCGAAGCTGCTCTTCCTCCTCAACGCGCCAATGGTCCGTCTGGTCACCGTCCTCAACGCGGCGCCGCAGGCGCTGCTGAACGTGCTCACGCAGGCGGAGAAGAAGAAGGGCGACGCATAAACCTTGGCGGGTCCCACGACCTGTCCTACACCCGCAGGGCCGGCGGCCCTGCACCCGTAGGGCGGACCCCCGGGTCCGCCAATGCGGCTTTCATGAGCTAGGAGAAGTGACATGGCGGACGTGAACCAGCAGCAGGTGATCGATTACATCAAGGGCATCAGCGTGCTCGAGCTCTCGCAGCTCGTGAAGGCGCTCGAAACCGAGCTCGGCGTGTCGGCGGCGGCGGCGATGCCCATGGCGATGCCGGCCGGCGGCGTGGCGGCGGCGGCCCCGGTCGAGGAGAAGACCGAGTTCAACGTGATCCTCACCGAGGTGGGCGAGAAGAAGATCAACGTCATCAAGGTCGTGCGCGAGGTCACCAGCCTCGGCCTCAAGGAAGCCAAGGATCTCGTCGAGGGCGCGCCGAAACCGGTCAAGGAAGGCGTGCCGAAGGACGAGGCCGAAGCGGTCCGGAAGAAGTTCGAAGAGGTCGGAGCCAAGGTCGAGATCAAGTAGGGGCGGGCTCGTGCCCGCCCAGGTCGGGCCTCGCGCCCGCGGGCGGGCGCCGGTGCCGACCGTACGTCGGCCGGGGGGCTGGTTTCACGCCCGCCCCTCCGGCCGGATGAACGCGAGCCTTCTGCCGCAGGAATGCCGCGTCCCCGAGCGAGCGGTTTCGGGCCACCAGGTGCGGCCCGAAGCGCGGCCATCCGTCGCGCCCCTCCGGTGGGGCGCTGTTGTTGAGACCTGCACAGGATGTACAGCCTTCCCACGAACGTTTACCGCGAGCGCATCGACTTCTCGAAGATCAAGACGACGATCCCGATTCCGAACCTGATCGAGATCCAGAAGAACTCGTACGAGCGCTTCCTCCAGATGAACCGCCTGCCGGCCGAGCGGGACGACGCCGGGCTGCAGTCGGTCTTCAAGTCGGTGTTCCCGATCTCCGACTTCCGGGAGAACTCCTCGCTTGAGTTCATCGACTACTCGATCGGCAACTGGGAGTGCAAGTGCGGCAAGCTCGTCGGCCTGCACCACTTGCGCAAGCCCTGCGCGAGCTGCGGGACCACGCTGGTCGTGGACCCGTACGGCGACAAGGACGTGCTCTGCCCGCGCTGCGGCCGCGCCAACGAGGCGCGGGGCGACGTGTGCGACATCTGCGGGCAGACGGTCGGGCTGAAGCTCAAGTACGACGTCGACGAGTGCCAGGAGCGCGGCATGACCTTCGCCGTGCCCCTCAAGGTCACCATCCGCCTCGTGGTCTGGAACAAGGACCCCGAGACCGGCGTGAAGACGATCCGCGACATCAAGGAGCAGGAGGTCTACTTCGGCGACATNNCATCATCAACGGGACCGAGCGCGTCATCGTCTCCCAGCTGCACCGCAGCCCGGGCGCGTTCTTCCACTCCGAGGACAAGACCCTCTACATCGCGCAGATCATCCCGTACCGCGGGTCGTGGGTCGAGTTCGAGTTCGACGCCAAGAACCTGCTCTACGTTCGCATCGACCGCAAGCGCAAGTTCTTCGCGACCGTGTTCCTGCGCGCCCTCGGCCTCCAGAGCACCGAGGAGATCATCCGGACCTTCTACACCGTCGGGCGGCTCTACCTCAAGCCGGGCGTCTACTGGAGCGTGAGCGAGAGCCTGGTCGGCCTGCGCGCCGGCGAGGACATCGAGGTGAAGGGCTCCGACCTCGTCATCCACAAGGGCAAGAAGATCACCAACTCGGCGATCCTCGCCCTGCGGAAGGCGGGCGTGGAGGCCGTGAAGATCGACGACGCCGAGCTCGAGGGGGCGCACGCCGCCCAGGACGTCGTCGACATGGAAACGGGCGAGGTGCTCGTCCAGGCGAACGAGGAGCTGGCCGCGCGCCAGATTTCGATCCTCCAGGAGAAGGGGATCGAGCGCGTCGACATCTTCTTCCCCGAGCGCGACGAGATCGGCCCGATCGTCTCCCAGACGCTGCGCAAGGACACCATCCAGAACCACGTCCAGGCGCTGGTCGAGATCTACCGCCGGCTCCGGCCGGGTGACCCGCCGACCGAGGACAGCTCGCGGTCGCTGTTCGAGAACATGTTCTTCAACCCGCAGAAGTACGACTTCTCGCGGGTCGGCCG
>PMKG01000279.1 GCA_003157675.1 Acidobacteriota bacterium | reverse complement strand
GATGGCGGACCAGGCGCGCCAGTTCGCGTCGGGCGAGTACCTCGAGTACCTGTTCGACGGCGCACGGGCGACCGACACCCAGCGCGAGCAGGTGCTGACCGATATGTCACGGTACATCGGCCTCTCGAAGGCGTTCATCGCGACAAACGAGATGCTGGTTCCGCTCGGGCCGTTCAGCACGGAGCTGTTGCGCGACCGGCACCTGATGACCTCACGTCTCGACTCGCGGTTCGCCGGCTACCAGATCGACGCCGGGTCGACCGCCACGAGCTTCGACTTCAGCAACGCCAACATCGAGGATTGCTTCCTGACGGCCTTCGAGGCGTACATCCGCAACGACCTGAACTACGGGAATGACGCGATCTACTACGTGTCGGGGAATGCGCCGCCCTGGTCCGGCGAATACAACACCGTGGTGAACCTGGAAAACGGCTTCGCGAAGAACCCGCACATGCACCTGTTCGTGGGCATGGGGTACTACGATTTCGCCTGCCCGTTCTACCCGGTGGAGTGGACGCTCGCGCACCTGAAGGTGTCCGACGAGATCAAGGCCCACAACATCTCGGTCGGCTATTACGAGTCGGGCCACATGGTGTACATCGACCAGGCGGCTGCGGCGAAATATCACGCCGACCTGGTGAAGTTCGTCCAGGCGTCGCTGCCGAAGTAGGACGTCAGTCGGGTCGGAATCCGGCTCGCCGCCAATCCTGGCGGAGGATGGCCCAGAGCTCCTGGACGACCGACTGGTTGTCGATGAGCGACACGCGGCGCAGGACGGCCTCGCGGGCGCCACCGGCCGCCCGCAGCGAGCCCAGAGCGGCCAGGTTCTGGCGCGTCGTCTGGGCCTCGAGGCGCGAGACGCCGACCGTCTCGAACAGGAAATCGAGCAGGAGACGCGTGACCCTGGAGAACAGCCCGGAGCCGCGGAGGGCGGCGGCGAACACGATTCCCCACTCCGCGGTGACGAACGTCGGGTCCACCTGCCGGACCTGCACGAGGCCCCCCGGCGCTGGGTCGGCGCCCACCACCACCGCGTAGCAGGCCGCCCGCCCGAGTTCGCGCTCCCGAATCGCCCACGCGATGTACTGCCGGAACAGCTTTTCGGTCAGTGGAGGCGGGTCGATGAACGCGCGAATGTCCTGAGGGCTCAGGACCCGCAGCAGGTGCGCGGCGTCGGCGGCTTCGACCTCCCTGAGCGTGAGGCCTTCGCCAGCGAGCACCGGGAGGACAGAGCCCCACCGGGGTCGGGCGAGGGCCGGATCATCGGCGGGCGTCGCGCGGCCGTCCGGGACCCGCGGCGACTCGCTCGACGGTGGGCAACAGTTGTAGGTGACCCGTCGTCGTGACGCGGTCCATTCGTCGCGAAGCATCGACCACAGCGTCGCGTCGACGGGTTCACCGCCGGCATGACAGGTCCCGCGCAGCACGCCTTCCCTGACGGCTCCCAGGGCCTCGAGGACCTGGCTCTCCCGGGCGTCCCACGTGCGCACTTCGATGCGCTGGGGCCGGAGGCGGCGGATCGTATAGTCGAGCGCCACTTCCGCGGCCGGGGCGAGAAGCCCGATGTCGTAGAACGGCTCTCCGAGCGCGAAGGCGCATCGGCCCGCATGGAAGCCGACGTCCAGCCTCCGGATGAGGACGAATCCGACGGCATCTCTCAAGCCCAACGGCACGATGCCGAAGCACAGGCTCCGGCCGGCCCGTCGTTCCCGGTCGAGCCAGCCGATGAACCACTCGAAGCCAGCCGGGCATTCCGGCAGCCGCTCGGTGAACTGCCACGCGTCACGTCGTCTCAACCACCGGGCCAGCGATGGCGCATCGGAAGGGACAAGCTCGCGCAGGGTCAGCGTCTGAGCGCGAAGAACGGGGAGCCGCGCTTGCCACTCGGCGGCTCCAACGCAATCACGGCGCGCCCGAAGGATCTCGGCGCGGTTCGGCATGAGTTTCCTTCGCTGCCCGAACGTTCTGAGGATGTGTGCGACCGATCAGACGGGAGGCAAGAGCTGAGCCATCCCTTGAGCGGGCTCCTATCACGTGTCGAATGAATGGCTTACCGAGGGTCTCTCGAAGACGGGGCCGCACGGGCGCCTGACCGAGTGTTCTATTTCGAGACTCGATACGCCGCGTTCCGCAAATACATTGAATAGAATTGGCGTTCGGCCGTGTGTCACGAAACGTGACAAGTTCTCAGAGTTGAACAGCGCGAGGTGGCGCAGGGACTGCGGTGCGACTCGGCTGGAACATCCTCCCGCCAACCGTCGCAGGCGTCCTTAGCGCATCCAGTAGAGGGAGGGGATCGACATGGTTGCTGCCTCTTTCCTCGAGCCCAGGCTACCACCCCGTCGTCGCGTGGCGCGGCGTCCAGTTCCGGACGTCCGCTCCAGGGCTCGCCGGGCGGTCGTGGCCCCACGTGTAGTAGAGCCCAAGGTAGCCGACGCTGTGGCGCTCGCCGGAGACCGTGTGGCCGACCATGACCAGCAGGCTCAGCTCCCCGCGGAGGGTGTAGTACCCGCCGACGTCGGTGAACGTCGTCTGACGCGCGCCAACCGCCTGCGCGCTCTGGTGGTAGACCTCGGTGCCCAGGATCAGTCGCTTCGTGAGCTGCCGCTGCACGAGCCAGCCGGCGAAGAAGGAGTCCTGCATGCCGGGGGCGCGGTTGATCTGGTAGCCGACGCCGCCGTACGTCGTCCAGGGCCCGTGGCTCTTCTGCACCCAGACCGGCAATCGCGCCCAGAGGCTGCCGTTGCCCAGCCCTCGCCGGCTGTCGCCCGACGGGAGCTCGATCTGCGGGAAGATGCCAATCTGCGGGCGCGTGTCCGTCTCGCCGACGAACCGGTACTTCACCCCGAGCTCGATGTCGCCGAGGCCCCAGGCCCGACCGGGCGTGACGTAGGCCGCGGGCACGACCACGTGCAGTTGCAGATTGGGCGCGGCGCCGACATTGAACTCGAACGCGGGGACGCCGAACGCGCTCCCGCCCGGCCCGCGGTTGGCCGTGCCGAACAGGTACGCTTCGAAATGCCGCCACTTCACCGTCTCGGGGTCGTCGGTGAGGAACGGCGGGCCGGCCGACGCGACGACGGCACACGCCGCCATCAGCGCGACCGCGACCAGGAGCGATCGTGCGGCGCGCCGAGACCGGACGCCGCTCTCATCTGTCGCGGTCGTGCGGCGGTTCTGGCACATCTGCGACCTCGCCGACGAACCCGGCGCCCGCGCCTGAGGGTCGCTACCGTGAGGCGCGGCGCAGGATCGCCTCGAACTCGGCGACTCGTTCGGGCGCGTCCAGCATCGCGGCGAACTCGGCAACGAGCGACCGCACGCGCGCCAAGTCCACCTCGTCAGGGTGAGCCCCGAGCAGGCGTTCGATATCCGAGCGATCGCGCTCGCGCCAAGCCACCGCCTTGTAGACGACCAGGTCCTCGACGCTGGCCACGGGCAACATCGCGCCGCCGAAATCGACTGGCGTGGCCCTCGCAAGCGCCTCCCGTTCGAACGGCAGCTGGGCGAGGACGACGTCGATCGGGGTGCCCGAGGCCTGGTGCTGGAGGAGGAGGACCTGATGGTCCTCCGCGAACCGGCGAACGTCTGTGAGGCGGGCTGTCAGGCCGTGGCGGGCGAACAGTTCCAGGGCGCGATCGAGATTGAGGCCGGCCGCCCACACCGTCGCGTCGATATCCAGCGTCGTCCGCGCCACGCCCCTGGCGACGACCGCGATCCCTCCGATCACCATCGCCGGCAAGCCGAGTTCGTCGAAGGCCTCCGCCAGCTTCGCGAGGGCGGCGGTGACGGCCAGGTCGGCGGTCATCGGCGATGTCCGTAGCCGGCGCGCAGCTTGGTCCAGGCCTGGCCGGCACTCGCGTCCTCGCGGCGCCGAACCTCGTCGGGCGGGACCGGCCATCCGACCATCCGGCCGACGAGCGCGATGAGCGAGAGCGCCTGCTGCCACGACTTCGCGGGACCGGCGGGGCGAGCCGTGCGCCGCTCCTGCTCGTCGGTTGCGCGCCGCGCTTCGACCCAGCGCCGCAGTTCGTCCGCCTGCATATGTGGAGTATACGCCGGCCGGCCGCGCATTCTCCGTGCAACGGGCGTCGCTTTCACGTTGACTCCCTCTGGTGCGCCGCCTAGATTGCCGCTTGTCGGCCGCCGTATTCCTCGAGTCCTCCGGGCGACGCACGCTGTTCGTGGCGGTTACGGAGAGGAGCGCACATGCCCGCCATTTCGTCTGCCGCCGGCAGGATCTTCGTCCATAACGTGAGGCTCGCCCCCGCCCCCGGGCGCACGGGCCTGCCTGCCGGCGCGCCGCCGGTCGGCTTCGAGAGAACCGACCCGCAGGCGCTGGTTGTCGGCGCCAGCCTCATCGCCGCCGCCGACAAGGTCCCGGCAGCCATGCGCCAGGACGTGGTCGACTGCACGCTGTTTGCGCAGCTGGCCGCGACGGCGGCCGTCGCCGACACGGCCGACGTGGAGCGGTGGTACCGGGCCTACTTCGGCACGTTGGCGGCGCTCGGCTGGGCGCAGAGCGACACCGGGTTCGAGCAGTAGGAGTTCGCCGGCAGGAACGCGGAGGCCCACCAGGCCATCCTCGGCGTGCTGACCGCCCTGCTCGGCCCCCAGGCCGCGGCGCTCGCCATCGTCAAGGCGGCGATCGATGCGCTGCGGTCGATGAGCGAGAACCGTCCGTGGCTCACGCTGTTCGAGCAGGAGAGCCGGACGGCGAACTCGGCGCGGTTCCAGGTGGCCGCCGCCGAGGTCGGTGAGCGCGGCCTCGTGCAGGTCGCGCTGGTCGGCTTCAACCTGCGGACGATGTCCGAGATCACGCAGGTGCTGTTCTTCAGGTTCGGGTCGATCTCCACCAGCCTCGAGTACGCCGCCGGCAAGGCCACGATCGACCAAGCCGCGCTCGCGGACCTGCGGCCAACGCTTGCCGCGCGGCTCGCCGACTACCGTCGCTCGATGATCGGAGAGATCAAGCTGCTCGTGGCGCGGTCCTGGCGGAGCGCGTTCGTCGTCGGCCAGACGCGGGTATAATCGCGGGGTCGCAGGCGCTTCGAGAGGTGCATGATGCCCGCCCACCCGCGCCGGCCGTCGAAGCCCGTCCTCCTCATCCCGGCGATCTGCTTCACGCTCGCCGTTCTCGCGGCGCAGCAGCCACAGCCCACGTTCAAATCCGGCGTCGAGGTGGTGCTGATCGATGTGAGCGTCGTGGACAAGTCCGGCCGGCCGGTGAACGACCTGACCGCCGCCGACTTCACGGTGACGGTCGACCGCAAGCCGCGGACGATCGTGTCCGCACAGTTCCTGAAGTACGAAACCGGCACGAAGACGGTGAAGGAGCGCGCGCCGGCGCAGGCCGCGCCTGCCACCGCGCCAGCCGCCCAAGCCCTGCCTCCGCCCCGGATCGTCCTCATCGTCATCGACGAGGACCACATCGAATCGGTCGAGGGGCTGGCGATCAGGGAGCAGGTCGCCCGGTTCCTGGACCGACTCGCGCCGAACGACCGGGTCGGCGTCGTCACCATCCCTCGCCTGCGCGAGGAGGTCACGCTCTCGACGCGGCGGTCGGACGCGATGAAGTCGCTCGAGGCGGTGAGCAGCGGCTTGAATGAGGACGTCTACGAGTTCTCGATCGGAACGGCCGAGGCCTTCGCCGTCGAACGGGACGAGGCGGACGTCGTGGCAGAAATGGTCAGGCGGAATTGCGGGAACGGCAGCGACGGGGGCTGCAGGGGGCGAGTGATGATGGTGGCGCGCCAGGTGGCAATTCAGGCGCACCTTCGGGGCCAGCGGTCGCTCGACGCGCTGGCCAGCCTCGCCGAGGGGTTGGCCGGCGTGGAGGGCCCCAAGACCGTGTTCCTCGTTTCCGGCGGGCTGCCGATGCCGGACCAGCACTCGCTGGCAGCGTTCGACAAGCTCGAGTCCACCTTCGCGGCCGCGCAGATCTCGCTCTACACGCTCTACCTCGAGTGGTCGCCGTTCGGCCGGCCCCGCTACAAGCCGTCTTGGACCGCCGTCTTGGACATCAGAGAGGAATCCTGGGGCCTCGAGAACGCGACCTCGGTCACCGGCGGCACGCTCATGGACGGCATCGGCACGCTCGAGCAGTACTTCGACCGAGTCGTCACCGAGATGTCCGGGTCCTACCTGCTGGGCGTCGAGGTGACCTCGGCCGACCGCGACGGGCGCACGCACTCGGTGAACGTGAAGGTGAACCGGCGGGGCGTGGACGTGCGCGCGCGTAAGCGGTATCTCATCGAAGAGCCGCGGCCCGCGCAGCCCGCGGTCGCCACCGCGTCGAATGACGTACGCGCCAAGCCAGGCAAGGCCGCGAAGGCGCCCAAGGACGCCACCCCCGCTCCGATCACCTTCGAGCTGATGACGCCGGAGGTCGAGGTCGCTGTGGGCCGGGCGGCCGCCTACGCCACGGCGTACGAGACGGCGCTCTCGGGCCTGGTGGCCGAAGAGAAGTACGCCCAGCGCACGTACAAGTACCAGTCGCAGATGGTGTCGGACATGCCGACCGCGGGAGGCCGGACGCTCAGTGGGATCGCGCACCTGGAGGGCGATTGGGTCCCCGACGCGGAGCGGAAGCTGCGCGCTGACTTCCTGCTCGTCAAGGCGCAGGGCGGCGACCGGTGGTTGCCGTTTCGCGACGTGTTCGAGGTCGACGGCAAGGCCGTGC
>PMKG01000263.1 GCA_003157675.1 Acidobacteriota bacterium | reverse complement strand
GCGCCGCTCGTCGTGCCGGGGATGTTCCTGGTCAGGCTGAGGGCCGGAGATCTCGTCGAATCCAAGCCGCTCGAGGTGAAGCTCGATCCGCGCGTGGCCGCCGACGGCGTCACCATCGCCGATCTCCAGGAGCAGTTCGACCTGCTGCGTCGGATCCAGGCCGTGTCGGCCGACGCGCGGGAGACGGTGGCGAGGATTACGCGCGCCGCGCAGAATCTCTCATCCGGCGGCAACAGCGCGGCGGCCGCCGCGCTCGACGCGCTTCGCGCGAAGCTCGTCACGGCCGGCGGCGCCTATCCCGAACCGATGCTGCTCGATCAGTTGTCGAGCATCGCGCGCATGGCCGGCAGCGCGGACCAGAAGGTCGGCAGGAGCACGTTCGAGTATCTGGCAGAACTGGAGAAAGAGCTTGCCGCAATCAAGACGGAAGCGGGAAAGCTCGGAGCCTAGGCCTCGAGGCAACCCTAAAGGGTCGCCCTACACACGGACGGTTTCGGCCGTCAGGACCGTGTGTAGGGCGGGCCTTCAGGCCTGCCGGCCGGCGGTCAGCCATCAGCCCCCGTCCGGTGTCTAACCCCTCAACGGAGGGCCGCATGGGCGCTGGCGTCTGGCGTGAGATCCTCTTCGGCCTGCGTCAGTTTCGCCGGTCGCCCGGCCTGGCGGCCGGCGTGGCCCTGACCATCGGCCTCGGCGTCGGCGCCAACCTGGCGATCGTCGCGCTGCTCTCCGACGTCTTCTTCCCGGCCACGCCCTACCGCGACGCTTCGCGGCTCGTGATGGTCGAGAACACGGGCCCCTACTTCTTCGGCGGTAGCGTCCCCGAGGGGCTGAGCGACCCGCAGCTCTCGATGCCCGACTTCGACGACGTGCGCGCCGGCCAGCGAAGCCTGGCCGCGGTCGGCGGCTACCGCGACGACCACGTCACGGTCATAACGGGCGGCGAACGACCGAGAGCGGTCTGCCGGATCTTCGTGACGCCGGGCCTGCTCGAGACGCTCGCCCCGACGCCGACGAGCGGGCGCCTGCTCGGGGCCGGCGACTTCGCGCCCGGCGCGCCGCCCGTGGCGCTCGTCACCAATGGGCTGTGGCGATCGGCGCTCGCGTCGGATCCCCGCGTGGTCGGGCGGACGGTCCGCCTCGACGAGCAGCCGTTCACGGTGGTGGGCGTGATCCCGGCCGGCGTGTTTGGCCTCCTGCAGCAGCGCGAACGCCTGCTCGACGAAGGCCGCGTCGATCGCTGCGTCGTCACGCCAATGGTCGCGGGCAGCGCCGGCAACGACGAATCGATCCTCAATTACGCGCGCACCGCGCGGGACAGCCCCGGGATGCACGCGCTGGGCCTGCTGCGACCCGGGCAGACGGTCGCGTCGGCCAACGCCGACCTCGCCAGCCTGGCAGGACGCATCCGCGAGCAGAACAAAGCCACGAACGCCGGGCGCGGCCTGCGTGCCGTCTCGCTCGACGAGTGGCGCACGGCCAACGTTCGCCCGCTGCTGCTCTTGCTCGCCGCGGCTGCCGCGCTCGCCTTCCTGGTCGCGTGCGCCAACGCGGCCGGGCTGGTCCTCACCGATACGATCGGACGCCAGGCGGAGCTCGGAGTCCGGCAGGCGCTCGGTGCCGGATCCTCGCAACTGGTGATCGTGGTCCTTGTCCGTGCCGTGTTGTGGTCGCTGCCAGGCGCGGTTCTCGGGCTCGTGTTCGCCGAAGCGACGGTTGCGGCGATCCGCTGGGGCGTCTCGGCAGGCGCCGACGAGGTGGCCACCGTGCGCTTCGGCCCGGCGGTTGTCGGCGCGGGCCTGGCGCTGACGCTCGTCGCCGGCCTCGCCACCGGGGGCGTCGCCGCGTGGACATTGCGCCGGCGCAATCTCGTGGACGCCCTGCGCGAGGGTGGCCAGACAACGTCGGGCGGCCGGAGAAGCCACCGGGTGACGTTTACCCTGGTCGCGGTGCAGGTCGCGGCTGCCACCGCGCTCGGCATCGGCGCGGCGCTGCTCGTGCGCAGCATGTGGAACGTCGTGTCCGCGGACCGGGGATTCGAGATCGACAAGGGCTTCACTCTCCAGGTCCGGCTGCCGCGGTCGAAGTATCCGACCTCGGCGGCGTGCGCCGACTACTACCGCCGTGCCCTCGCGCGAGTCCGCGCCCTGCCGGGAGTCGTCTCCGCAGGGGTGAGCATGTCGCCGCCACTGACCGACACTTACGTCATGCTGGGCGGCGACATGGTCGTCACGACGCCGGCCGGGAAGAAAACGTTCAACCGGCTGGCCGGCCAGTTCGTGACCCCGGGATACCTCGAGTCACTCGGCATGCGGCTCGTGCGCGGCCGGTTCTTCAGAGAGTCGGACGACCGGGTGGACTCGACGGCGATCGTGGTCGACGAGGCGTTCGTGCGCACCCACCTGGATGGAGCGGACCCGCTGGCCTCGACGCTGAGCTTTGGTGACGTCCTGTCGATCGTCGGCGTCGTCGGCGATGTCAAGCAGGCGACCGATCAACGGGCCGACCGTCGCCCCTCCATGATGGAGTCGGGAACGGCCTACCTGCTCTTCTCCGAGCACCAGAGGCGTCCGCCGCCGTGGAGCTTCATGGTCGTGCGCACGGCGGCGGGCGGCGGATCGGTTCCGGGCGCCGTCCTCCGGGAACTGCTGCTCGTCGACAATCTCGCCTGCCTCGGCGACCCACGGACCTTCTCGCAACTATTCGCGCGCAAGGTGGCCGAGCGCCAGCGCATCCTCGGCCTCATCGGCGGGTTCGCGGTGATTGTGATGCTCATCACGGCGTCGAGCCTGGCGTCGGCGCTGGCGCAGTTCGTGGCGTCGCACACGCACGACCTTGCCATCCGCCGCGCCCTCGGCGCGAGCCGCATGCGCGTCGTCGCGTTCACTTCCCGGCACCTGGCCGCTGCCCTCGGCGTTGGCCTGCTCGCAGGCGGCGCGGGCAGCCTGTGGTTGGGAAATGCGCTGACGAACCAGCTCTACGGGATCGTGCCGTGGGACCTGCCCACGATCGCGACGGCGGTGGCCGGGCTCGCGGTCCTGGCGGTCGTTGCCGCGGCAGGGCCGCTGTGGCGCGCGAGCCGCGTGGATCCCGCAAGGGCGCTTCGAGCCCTGTAGGGTGGGGCTTGAGCCTTGCCGGTATGAGGCAACCCTAAAGGGTCGCCCTACACACGGACGGTATCGGCCGTCAGGACCGGGTGTAGGGCGGGCCTTCACCCCTCGACTCCGCTCGGGGTGCCCTGAGCTTGTCGAAGGGCAGGCCTGCCGGCCAGCGACACCTTTGATATGATTCGCGGACCGGGCCGGCAGACGGTCCGGTCGGCTTTCCAATCGGCTGTTCCCTCCGAAGGACTGCACCATGACTGCGACGCACGCTCGACGTCTTGTCTCGATCACCGCGCTCTGCCTCCTGCTCGCCGTGGCGCTCGCCTCGGCGGCTCCCGGCACGAAGACGATCACGTTCGCCGACCTGATGAAGTTCCGGGCCATCGGCGGGACGACGATCTCCGACGACGGCAAGGTGGTGGCGTACGGCCTCCAGCCCGACCGCGGCGACGGTGAAGCCGTGGTCCACGCGCTCGCCACCGGCAAGCTGGTGAGGGTTCCGCTCGGCGCATCGCCTGTCATCTCGAAGGACGGGCGCTTTGTCGCCATGGTGCTGAAGGTGCCGTTCGCGTTGAGCGAGAAGACCGGCAAGGACAAGCCGAAGCCGGGCATGGCGCTTGTCGACGTCGCCGCCGGGACGGTGACCAGGTTCGAGAACGTCGAGAAGTTCGCCTTCTCGGACGACTCGCACTGGCTGGCTTACCAGCTCCCGGCGCCCGATACGAAGGCCGGCGACAAGCCGGCCGCGCCTGCCGGAGGCGGCGCCGCGAGAGCGGGCTCGCCCGCCGAAGCGGCCTCGAGTCCGAGAGCGGAGGCCGCGAAGGCGGGAGGCCCGCTGAAGCTCCGCGACCTCACGACCGGCACCGAGCGGGAGATCCCGACGGTGGCCGCGTTCGCCTTCGACCCGGCGTCGAAGTCGCTGGCCGTGACCGTATCCGGCGTGGAGGGCAAGGGGAACGGCGTCTTCGTCTACGCGCTCGCGGACGCGGCCGCCGGGCCCGCCGCCGCAGCCCAGGCTGACAAGGGCCGCTACGAGTCGCTTACCTGGACGAAAGAAGGGAACGCGCTGGCGTTTCTGTCCGGCATCGACAAGCCGGCCGGTTCGGCCACGCTCTCCCTCTGGGACGCCGCCGGCCGCCAGTCGAAACAGGCCGCGTCGTCCGACCAGGCCCCGAAGGGATGGACGCTTCCCATCAAGAACGACCTGGCCTGGTCGAAGGACGGCAAGAGCCTGTTCTTCGGCTTCAAGCCGCCGCAGAAGGCGGGCGCTGCGACCGGCGCCGAGAAGGCCGAGAAGACCGACAAGGACGCCGCGCCCGACCCGTACGACTTCGACGCCATCCTCGCGAAAGTCGAAGGCGACGTCTGGCACGCGAACGACCCCCGCATCATCCCGCAGCAGAAGATCATGTGGCCCCGCGAGAAGGACCGGACCTATCGCGCGGTGCTGCACGTCGACACCGGCAAGGTCGTGGAGCTTGCGGCGCTTGATTTGCCGGACGTCGCCGTTCCCGAGAACGCGAAGGTCGCGCTGGCGACCTCCGATGTCCCGTACCTCAAGGAGAGCACCTGGGGCGAGGGCGGACGCGACGTCTTCGTCGTCGATCTCGAGACCGGCGCGCGCACGCCGGTCGTGAAGAAGCTCGTCGGCCAGCCGTCGATGTCGCCCGACGGCCGGTTCGTCGCCTTCTTCGACGGCACCAACTGGCGGCTGTTCGACACGTCAACGAAGGCGGCGCGCGTGGTGACCGGCATGTTGAAGGTGATCCTCACCGATGAGGAGCACGACACGCCCGACGTCGCGCCCGCCTACGGCCTCGGCGGCTGGGTGGACCAGGGCGCGGGCCTGCTGGTCTACGACCGCTACGACATCTGGCAGATCCCGACCGCCGGCGGCGAACCGGTCAACCTGACCGGCAAGGCCGGGCGCGCCGCGCAGATCACCTTCCGCGTCGTCATGCTCGACCGGGAGGATCGCTCGCTCTCGAGCCACGAGCCGCTGCTTCTGACCGCGTACCACAACAGGGAGAAGAACTGGGGCTTCTACGCCGCGTCGTTCACCAAGCCCGGCGTCGAGCAGCGGATCGATCAGAAGAAGCTGTTCAAGTTCATTGGCAAGGCGAAGAAGGCCGACGCCGTGCTGTTCTCGCGCGAGGACTACGGCGAGTTCCCCGACGTGTGGGTGAGCGACCTCTCGTTCAAGGCGCCGAAGAAGATCTCGGATGCGAACCCGCAGCTCGCCGAGTTCGCCTGGGGCACGGCCGAACTCGTCGAGTACAAGAACCAGGACGGCGTGCCGCTGCAGGGCGTGCTCATCAAGCCGGCGAATTACGTTCCCGGGCAGCGCTACCCGGTCATCACGTATTTCTACGAGCGGGAGTCGCAACTGCTCTATGCGTTCAACGAGCCGGTGGTTAATCATCGCCCGTCGTTCGCCGTCTACGCGGGGGCGGGCTACGCCATCTTCCTCCCCGACGTCGTGTTCACGATCGGGCATCCCGGCCAGTCGTTCCTGAAGTGCCTCGTGCCGGCCGTCCAGAAGCTGGTCGACATGGGCGTCGCCGACCCGAAGAAGCTCGGCCTGCACGGACACTCCTGGGGCGGCTACGGCACGGCCTACATGGTGACGCAGACCAACATGTTCGCCGCGGCGGTCGCAGGCGCGCCGGTGGCCAACATGACGAGCGCCTACGACGGCATCCGCTGGGAATCGGGCATCGCGCGGCAGGCGCAGTACGAGAAGAGCCAGAGCCGCATCGGCGGGTCGCTCTGGGAGAAGCGCGACCTCTTCATCGAGAATTCACCGCTGTTCTTCGTGGACCGCGTCAGGACGCCGGTGCTCATCGAGCACGGCGACGAGGACGGAGCGGTGCCGTGGTACCAGGGGATCGAGTTCTATCTGTCGCTTCGGCGAGAGGGGAAGGACGTCATCCTGCTCCAGTACCGCGGCGAGCCGCACCATCTTCAGAAATACCCGAACAAGCTCGATTACTCGATCAAGATGAAGCAGTACTTCGACCACTATCTTAAGGGTGAGCCCGCCGCGGATTGGATAGTCAACGGGCAGCCATACGCGGGCAGGTAATCGGAACTGCTTGTCCGCCGTAGTCGCATCAGCGACGAAGGCGGAACGATGGGTAGTCGGGGCTGACGCTGCCAGCTACAGCCTTGCGCCCATCGTCAGTCGCGGCGCAAGGTGAGATAAAGCGCGACGGGGCCGAGGATGAGCCACGCGGTGGCGCCGAGCGCCAGCGCCCAGCGGAGGACCGGCGACACGTCGGCCAGCGACTGGAGCGTCTCGGACCAGGTCGGCAAGGTCGGCAGGAAATCGGCCGGCGACGCCGCCCAAGGCAAATGGGCGAACGTCGAGAACGAGACGGCGGCGAGGACCAGCACGGCGATGAACGCGGCGGCGTGGACGAGCGTGACGGGCGCGGCAGCCCGGCGTTCGGCTTCCTGTCGTTCACGGAGTTGGGCCCGCCACCACACGAGACCGGCGGACGGCGCGGGCGCCTCGCGCCGGATACGATCGCGCTCGCCCCGCAAGTCCGTGACGACGAGCGCCAGGTCGCGGCAGGCCTCGCATTCGGCCAGGTGCCGGCGCAGCTCGCTGTCGGTCGCCGGCGACAGTTCCCCGTTGATGGCGGCGGCGACCACCTCGGTTGACCGAAGGCATTCGCGCGTCATGTCCTCAACCCTCGCTCCCTGATCCCCGCAGCAGCGCGGCGAGCTTCTTCCGGGCGCGGAACAGCAGCACCCTGATCCCTCGGGCCCTCAGCCCCAGCGCGTCCGCGATTTCCTGGTGCGACGCCCCTTCGGCGTAGGCCAGCCACAGCATCTCGCGCTCACGCGCCGAGAGGTGCTCGAGCGCGCGTCTGAGGTCGGCCCGCTCCTCGTGCCCGTGCCCGGAACCCTGCGCCACCGCGCAGGCGGCCCCGCGCTCCTCGTCGAGCGGCCGCGTCTCGCGCCGCGCGTTGCGGCGATGACGGTCGTGCGCCAGGTTGGTGGCAATGCGGAACAAGTAGTGGCGCCGGTGCGCGTCGCTCTCCCACCGGCGCCTGACGCCGAGGAAACGGATGTAGGTCTCCTGGAGGAGGTCGTCGGCGGCGTGAGGCTCGCCGGTCACGTGCGAGAGGTAGGCCCAGACGGCGCGCGAGGTCAGGTCGTAGAACGCACGGAAGGCGTCTTCGTCCATGCGGGGTGGGTCGGCAGCCTCGATCGCCCGCTCGTCGAGGCGACCGATTCCTGCCACGACCAGATCTCGCGCCACGTCTGAACCCTCCGGGCTACTCGGTCGGGTGGGCATCGGTCGTCCGCTCGTCGCGGGACACCGCAGGACCCAGAATCCCCATTCGGCGCGAGAGCAAGTACGATGCTCCAGCCGCCAGGATGAACCCAATGCCGATCGAGATGGCGAAGACGGCGACCAGCCACATCATCTGCGGCAGCTCGCCCGGCAGGTTCTGCCTCGCGATCATGAGGCCACCCCCTCCGCAGGCCAGAACCACGCCCATCTCGGTTGCCCAGAGAATACGCCGCATCGGCCCTCCGACGGAAGTGGACGTGGGGCCGAGATCGATCGGGGTCGATTCGAGGAATCGCTTGCCGGCCGGCGTCGCGATGTAGGCCAGCAGGTCCTCGTTCGTGCCGAACCTGTCGAGCAGCTTGTTGCGCGCCTCGGTCTGCGCCTTGAAGAGCCTGGCCCACCGCCGGTTGTCGGTCACCGTCTTGATCAGCCAGACGAGCAGGCCGGTGATCACGCAGAAGACGAGGAACGCCGTGACACCCCCGAGGAAGCCGCTCCACATCCTGATCATCTGGCTGTCGTGGTCCTGCGGCGTGTAGTAGTAGTCGTTCCTGAATTCGGCGAAGTAGTACGACGCGTTGCGGGCCACCTCCGGGTGCTCGTTCAGGAAGGCCACGAGTTCCGGATACGGCGCCAGGTAGGCGGCGTTCTGCAACAGCAACGGATCGAGCGCCAGAACGTGGCCCACCGCCGGGCTGTAATGGGCGAGCACTTTCCCGAGCTCTCTGCGCGTCTGCTCGGCGTCCTGCGAGGGCCCGTAGCCAACGACTGGCTGTGGAACCCCCTGCCGGGCCATCGCAGGCGGGGCTTGGGGCGCCTGGGGCATCTGGCGCGCCTGGGGCGCGCCGAGCGCGAGGCCTGATGTGAAGAGGATCGACAGCGCAACCAGGGCGGCGAAACATCCACGTCGGACAAGTGCGGGCATCGGCAGAGTCTCCTTCTGCCCACTATTACGCTCGCGGAGGACGGGGGGTTAACTCGCGTAATCGGAACTGACGCAGGTCAGTCGAGTGTCACGCCGCCGGCAACCCTAAAGGGTCGCCCTACAGGGGAGGCAGCTCGCGGCCGCAAGACGCACGCCGCCAACCCTGAGGCGTGAGGCGCAAGGCGTAAGCCGGCCAGTGTCTACTCATTGTTCAGCGCCACCACCGGATTGATGCGCGTGGCGCGGCCGGCCGGGATCGCGCAGGCGACCAGGGCGATCGCGCCGAGCGCCAGGCCGGCCAGCGCGATCACGGTCGGGTCGCTCGGGCGCACGCCGTAGAGCTGCGAGGAGAGCGCCCGGCTCAGCCACAGCAGGCCCACGCCGCCGACCGCGAGACCCACGCCGAGCAGCACCAGCCCTTCCTTCAGCACGAGGTCGAAGATCGTCCGCGGCGTGCCGCCGATCGCCATGCGGATGCCGATCTCCTTCGTGCGCTGCGTGACGAGATACGCCAGCACGCCGTAGATGCCGAGCGCCGACAGCAGCAGCGCCACCACGCCGAACCCCATCGACAGCAGCATCGGCCAGCGCCTCGTGACCAGCGATTCGTCGGTCATCTGCTCCATCGTCTTCACATCGAAGACTGGCAGCTCCGGATCGAGCGAGGCGATCGCCGCGCGCAGCGGCGCCGAGAGCACGCGGGGGTCACCAGCGGAGCGCACGGTGAAGGCCATGTACCGGCTCGTGTCCTGCGCCATCGCCAGGTAGTACGCGCCGACCGGCGTCCGATCCGCGACCAGGCCATCTGTCTTGACCTCGCCGACGACGCCAATGACGGTCAGGAAGTGCGTCTGGTCATTCGTGCCCAGCACGTCCTTGGCGCTCCCGGGCTGGTACATGCGCCGGCCGACCGGGTTCTGCCCGGGCCAGAAGCGCTTCGCCAGCCGCGTGTCCACGATGACGACGCGCGGCGCGTCGGCGGAATCGCGATCCTCGAGGTAGCGACCGTGAACGAGTGGAATCTTCATCGACTCGAAGTAGCCTGGGCCGACGGTCACGCGGGTCGGCGAGATGACCGACTCGCCGGGCTTCATCTGGTACCCCTCGGCCAGGATCACGCTGTCGTTGTGGTCGCCGCTCAGCGGGACCGAGTCGGTCGCGCCGGCGGCCGTGACGCCCGCCATGCCGCGCAGACGCCGCAGTGCCTCGTCGGTGAACCCGCGCAACTCCTTGTCGCCCGCATACCGCGAGGCCGGGAGTCGCACCGAAGCGATCAGCACGTGCTGGGCGTCGAAGCCCGGGTCGATGGCGAGAATCTGCCGGAAGCTGGCCAGAAGAAGGCCGGTGCCGACCAGCAGCAGGAACGCGACGGCCACCTGCGTGACGACGAGGGTGCGCCGCAGCAGGCGCGGCCCCCGCCCGCCGGTGCCCGTCCTGCCGCTCTCGTGGAGCACGGCGTTGATGTCGAGCGTCAAGGCGCTCGCCAGCGGGAACGCGCCGATCACCAGGCCGAGGACGATGGACAGCCCGAGCGTGAAGAGCACCGGCATCAGGCCGAGGCCGATCTCGGCGCCGCGCGGGATCTGCGCGAGGTCGAGGCTGGTCAGCCCGCGAATCAGGCCCCAGCCGGCGAGCAGGCCGGCGAGGCCGGCGGCCCCCGTCAGCATGAAGCTCTCGGAGAAGAACTGCCTGGCCACGTCGGCGCGCCCCGCGCCAAGCGCCAGCCGCGTCGCCAGCTCGCGCGAGCGCGAATGGGTCCGCACGAGCGCGAGGTTGATCACGTTGACGCAGCCGATGAGCAGGACGAGCAGCGTGCCGGCCCAGAGCAGGTAGAGCCTTCCCTTGATGTTCCGCACCAGGTCGTCCTTGAGGGGAACGACTACCGTGTGAAAGCCCGCGTTGAGGAGCAGCGGCTTGAGCGCCGGCAGGAGATCCAGCGCGGCGGCGTTGAGCATGAAATCATGCAGGCAGGCGTGGGCGATCGTCATGAACGCCGCAGTGATCGTCATGTCGCGGCTCAGGCGGGGCGCCGACGCCTTCGCCGGCGAGGCGATGGCGCGCGCCGTGAGGCGCTGGCCGCGTTCGGCCTTACTGATGATGCTGAGACGCAGGGGAGCCTGCGCCGCCAGCGTGCGGGCGAGGACGAACGCCGCCTCGACGTCGCCCCGCTTCAATTCGAGTTCCAGCTCGCTGATTCGCAGCGTTTGGCCGCGCGCGGCGACTTCGTGAATCGCGCCGCGGTCGATGACGATCTCGATCAGGGTCCTCCCGTCGCGCCACAAAAAGGCGGTGCGCTCGACGTCGATCTCGAACGCCGGACGAAGGCTGTCGCGAATGGATCGGTCGATCGCCTCGGCCAATGGCGTGTCTTCGATCATCGCCAGATCGGGACGAAGCGGCGCGCCCGCCAAGGGCGGCTTTATTTCACGCTCCCACTCGCCTCTTTCGACAAGCGAGGCCTGTTCCTGCTTGATCGTCTGGATCAGGCGTCCGCCGGCGCTGCGGATGCGAAGGATGAAGCCGCGCTTCCAGAGGTCACGGCGGTCGGTGTCGAAATAGATGGTCCTGCTTTGTTGCGCGCGCGCGTCCTTCATTCCTTCGCGCAGGGCGGCAAGCTTCCCGAGCTTCGGAAGATCCGCCTCCGCGATCAGGAATTTGAGTTCGGTCTCCGGCATCGTCGCCCTCGTCATGGGCGGCGCCTCTCGGGGAACGGGCGGCGCCGGCCGCTATTTTGAGGCTTCGGCGATAGGACGCAATGATCCGGCCCGGCGGGAGCATATTCCGGTCAGGTCTTAATCAATCCGATTAGTCAGAATATCGTCAAGCTTTTGAGTCTATTGCATTTTTTAGCCGAGAGATCCATTCGGTCAAAAAGCGCTTCAGGCGCGAGCGAGTGGATTCGACTGACGTCGATCAGGGAGAAAACCGGCCGCGCCCGGCTTAACGTCGGGCGCCGAGGCGGGCCGCTCTGTCAAGCGCGGCGCTTATCCTGTCCAGCGCCCTTGGCTTTCACATCGAGATCAGGCGAAATGGCGGATTCATCCCGCAAAATTGATGTGATGACCGAGTGGATCAGGGTCACAACGTCTTCCCGGCAGGTCGCCACTTCGTCGTTCCATCGCGTGAACGTGTGATCATAGCCATAGCTTTCGCGCAGATCGTCGGAAAATTTTGTTTCAAAATATTTAAAGTAGAAATCTTCATTCTGCGGGTCGATGGTTCGCCACGCCTTGACCAGCGCGCCGGACAGGCAGTAACAAGAAGCGTTTTTGCTATCTGGGCTCACGCCCTCACCGCGCGGATCGCGGGCCATGGAAAATTTGTTCCAGCCCTTTTGCTGGAGCAGATGGCTCGTTTCCATGAGCACGTCTACAATAACTTTGTTGCTAGGCATAATGCTCTCTCGAACGTCCGCCAGACACGATAAATTCAGATCGAACAATAAAGCAATTCCGTGCTGACAAATGATATGAAAAGCAGCGCTTTTTACCTTTATGCCGAAAAGCTAGGTAAATAGCGCGGAAAAAAATCAAATGAGGAATCAAATAAGGGCGGTGATGGATAATTTTTATCAACACTATTTACTAAACAGTAGAAGGTTAGGCTTGGCCGTTGATCCGCTGCCCCCGTCTGCGCCCCACTTGGGGAATTCGTCTCCCCGTATGGTGCGCACTTTCTATTGAAGTAATCCAACAGAATATACTACACAATTTTAAGATTTTTGCAAGTGAAAGACTGTCGCAGTCAATTCGATCGCCGACCAATAGCGCGTTTTAAACTTGCAGCAAGAGAGCGACCAACTCGCCCTG